>CAZQYE010000333.1:0-2506 GCA_964597375.1 uncultured Myxococcales bacterium | reverse complement strand
ACCGGGACTTCGAGCTCGTTCGTTTGCAGGCGGTATCGCACGCTTGCCGAGCGTGTCCATACGAGATCGGCTGGGTCGACCCCTTCGCGTTCGATATGCTCGGCGGCCTCGGCTTCGAGCCGCGCGAATGCATTGCCGAGCGCTTCGTGAGCCTGTTCCGTGAGGTCGAGCGTGCAGCCGAGCGAAAACGTCCACGAGCGGTCGGCCCGGGCGATGCCGAGCGCCGAAAGGACGGTCGCCGCTCCGGCCAGTGGAATCACGACGCCGGCCACGGCCGCCTGATCGGCAATACCGGCCGCATGCATCGGTGTGGCACCACCGAAGCAGACGATGTGGTAATCGCGCGGGTCTTTGCCGCGGCGCAGCGTGTGAAAGCGGATCAAATCGGCCATGTGGGCGTTGACGATGCGAATGATCGCAAGCGCTGCCTCTTCGACCGAAAGGCCGAGGGGGCGGGCGATGCGCTCTTCGATCGCCCTTTGTGCCGCGCCGGCGTCGATTGCCATGCGGCCGCCGAGAATCGCCCGCGGGTTGAGGTAGCCCAGGACGACGTTTGCGTCGGTCACCGTCGGTTCGGTGCCGCCCCGGCTGTAGCAAACCGGTCCCGGCCGCGCGCCCGCGCTGTCGGGTCCCACGAGAAGGTGATCGCCGCGCACGCGCGCGATGCTGCCGCCGCCTGCGCCGATGCTTTCGATATCGACCATGCGCGTGGCGACCACGTGGCGGTTGTGCGTGGAACGCTGGGTGTAGGGCGCCGCGCCGTCGAGCAGGCACACGTCGAACGACGTGCCACCCATGTCGCAAGTCAGAACGTGGTCGAGGCCGAGCGACTCGGCCACGGCAAGCCCGGCGACAACGCCGCCCACGGGCCCGGACTGCAAGAGGCGCACGGACTCGGCGGCGGCGCGTTCGGGCGCGGCGACCCCGCCGTCCGCCTGCATGAGAAACACGGGTAGATCGGAGCGCGAGGCGCGCAAGCGCTCGAGCATGCGCGAGAGGTAGCGCTCGACTTCACCGCGCAGGTAAGCCGAAAGGACCGTGGTACTGAGGCGCTCGTATTCGCCTGCGATCGGAGCGATCTCGCTCGACAGCGTCACCGGTAGGCTCGGATAGACTTCGGCTGCGATCGTACGCACGCGGCGCTCGTTTTCCGGATTGGCGAACGACCACAAAAATCCCACGGCAAGCGCTTCGATGCGTTCCTGTTCGACCAAGCGGCGCAGGGCGGCGCGCGTTTCGACTTCGCTTAGAGGACACAGGATGCGGCCTGCACGATCGACCCGTTCGGATACGCCGGCGACCTGGCGGCGCGGCACCAGCTCGAAGGGACGCCGGTTGGAGACTTTGTTGTACCAGGCCTCCATCGGCAGTCCCTGGCAGTAGGCGGCGCCGCGCATCTGCCACAGGGTCTCCTCGAAGCCCTTGGTCGTGATCAGACCGACTCGCGCCCCGCGCTCGTTGATCAGTGCGTTGGTTGCGACCGTGGTTCCGTGGGCAAGACGCGCGCTCCGTTGCAAGAGATCTTCGAGCCGAATGCCGAGCTTTTCAGCCGCCGCAGCCAGCGCGCTCGTCAGGCCCTCTTCGAATTGAGGCGGCGTCGACGGTGCCTTGGCGATCGTCCAGTCGCCGCCGCCCGTCATGACGACGCAGTCGGTGAAGGTGCCGCCGATGTCGGTTCCGACGATCCAGTCCGCGTTCATCGCCGTTTCTTTGCCGGCCGCGATCTCGGCGGCCCCTTGTCGAGCTGTTCGACGAAGCGAAGCAGGACCCGCCGGCGCACGGCGACCCAGACCTTTTCCGCGCCTTCGAGGGCCGCCAGAACAAGAGCGCGCGACTTGCTCGCCGGCACGCGGCCGAGCACCCGCCGGTTGAACAGCTCGATCTCCCTGCCGACGAACCGCTCGATCGTGCGCCGGTACATGTCGACGTCGGCGACGTCGAAACCGAGCTCGGCCGACAGCCCCTCACGCTGCATGCGGCCGACGGCGACCGCCAAGTCCTCGCTGACCGAGTCGTAGCGACCGTCGGCCGACCGCTCGAGCAGGCCCATGCGTTCGAGTTCGTCGAGATCCTCACGGGACAGCCCGCTTGCCTTGATCAGGTCGTCGCGCGAGACGGTTCGGCTCTTCGCCGACAGCCAGCCCTCGACGAAGCGCTCCATTTGCTTGGTTTCGGCGACGATCGCGTGCAACGCGCCGTCCCCGTGTTCGTCGAGCAGGCGCTTGACGTCGGTCAGCGGCAGCCGCCGCTTGCGCTGCAGTTCGCGAATCAGCTCGATCCGCTCCACGCACTCGGGGTCGTAGTAGGCCATGTTCCGGGCCGTCTTCGTGGGCTTTGGCAGCAGGCCGAGGGCGACGTAGTGGGTCACGGTCGCCCGGCTCACGCCGGCGCGCTTTGCCAGCGTGCTGATCGTCAGTCCGGGCTTTTTGGCCGGCGCCGGGCGGCTGCTAGGTCTGGCTCGACGTTGTGTCATGTAGAAGGTGCCACCTTTTACATAGGTCAAGAC
>CAZQYE010000332.1:0-2511 GCA_964597375.1 uncultured Myxococcales bacterium | reverse complement strand
GCTTCCACACGGCGGAGCGCGAAATGCCGAGATTGCGGGCCAGCACGTGGCCGGAAACGAATCCGTCGGTGCGGGCCAGGGCGTCGGCGATTGCGGCACGGCTGCTCACGGGCTCGCCTCGATGGCCATGGAGAAGTCGATCGCCGGCGCCGAGTGGGTCAGGCACCCCACGGACACGTCGTCTACTCCGGCCGCCGCGTACGCCGCAACGGTCTCCAGGTCGATGCCGCCCGATGCCTCGACGCGCGCACGACCGGCGATCACGCGTACCGCCTCGCCTGCATCGGCGGGAGTGAAGTTGTCGAGAAGAATCGTATCGGCGCCGGCCTCGAGTGCCTCTTCGACTTGTTCGAGTGTGTCGCATTCGACCTCGACGGCGGCCCGGCACGCAGCGCGAACCTTCTCGACCGCCGCTCGGACTCCGCCGGCCGCCGCGATGTGATTGTCCTTGATCAGCACCGCGTCGAACAGCCCGAAACGGTGGTTGCTGCCGCCGCCACACCGAACCGCGTACTTCTCGAGAGCGCGATGCCCCGGGGTGGTCTTGCGCGTGTCCAGTATCCGGACGCCGCCGGCCGCCCGCACGAACCGGGCCGTCAGCGTAGCGATCCCGCTCAGCCGGCCCAGATAGTTGAGAAAAGTCCTCTCGATCACCAGCAGTGCTCGCGCCGAACCGGAAAACTCACACACGACGGTGCCCGCGGCGACTTCACTTCCGTCCCCGACCGAGCGGCGCAGTGCCAGCGAGTCCGCTTCTTCGTCGGCGCGGCCCCGGCGCTTGAGCATCTCCGCAAGCGGATCGAAGAGAGCCAGGCCGGCGACCACACACGGCTCTCCAGAGGTCACGACGGCCGTGGCTGCGAGTCTCGCCGGGACCGTCGCCAGCGTGGTGATGTCTCCGCTACCGAGATCCTCGGCGAGACTGAGCGCAAGCAAACGGTCCAGGTGCTCGTCGCGAGTCAGCCGCGGCGCCATTCACACCTCTTCACCGATCGCGACGACACGGGCGAGACTCCGCTGCAGGGTATCTCGCTCCTTCACGGTCGCCTCGCGGCGTGCTTGATCTTGGGCCACCACCTCCGCGGGAGCTTTTTCGAGGAACGCCGGGTTGCCCAACTTCTTGTCGAGGCGCTCGAGCTCCTTCTCGATGCGGGCCAGTTCCTTGCGCAAGCGCGCGGCCTCGGCCTCGAGATCGACGTGGTCGGCGATCGGCACCGACAGTTCCGTGCCGCCGGCGACCGCGGTGGCACATCCCCGGGGCGGCGCCCCTCCGTCGAGGCGCCCGACGCGCGCAAGCCGTCGCACGAGCGCCGCGTGCCGCGCCACGATCGGCCCGGCAGGCCCCTCTCCGAGATAGACGTCGAGCGGCGTCTTCGGAGCAATTCCCATTTCCGCGCGAATGTTGCGCACGGACCGCACCACGTCGATCACCGTGTCCATTTCGCGTTCGACTTCCGGCTCCCTCCACCCCTCCTGCGCTTCCGGATAGGGAGCAAGCATGATCATACCGGCGCAGCGACCGGCGGCCGGTAACCGTTGCCACAGTTCCTCGGTGACGAACGGCGTGAAGGGATGGAGCAAACGCAGAACTCGTTCGATGACGCCCGTCAGGGTCGACCGCGTTTCTTCGGCAGTGGACTCGTCTTCGAGCAAGACCTTGGAAAACTCGATGTACCAGTCACAGAACTCGTGCCACACGAACTGATAGAGGCGCGCTGCAGCCTCGTTGAACCGGTAACCGTCGAGCGCCTGGCGCACGTCGGCGATCGCCGCTGCCAGCCGCGAGCGAATCCAGCGATTCGCGCCGGCTCGCGGATCTTCCGGAAGGCTGCACGACCCCGGACCGTCGCCGCGGTTGATTTCTTCGAAGCGGGCCGCATTCCAGAGCTTGTTGACGAAGTTGCGGTATCCGGCGATGCGCTCTTCGGACAAACGGACGTCGCGTCCCATCGCCGCGAATACGGCGAGCGTGAAGCGAAATGCATCCGCCCCATAGCGGTCGATCACTTCGAGCGGATCGATGACGTTCCCCTTCGACTTCGACATCTTCTGGCCCTGCTCGTCGCGAACCAGGGCGTGGATGTAGACGTCCCGGAACGGCACGTCGTCCATGAAGCGCAGGCCCATCATCATCATTCGGGCGACCCAGAAGAAGATGATGTCGAAGCCGGTCACCAAGACACTGGTCGGATAGAATCGCTCGAGGTCCTCCCCTCGGTCGGGCCATCCCATCGTCGAGAACGGCCACAGCGCCGACGAGAACCACGTGTCGAGAACGTCCTCGTCCTGGCGCAGGGAGCCGCTGCAATGGGGGCACTCCTTCGGGTCCTCCCGCGCGACGACGGTCTCCCCGCACGCGTCGCAATACCAAGCCGGAATCCGATGTCCCCACCAGAGCTGCCGCGAGATGCACCAGGGACGGATGTTCTCCATCCACGCGCGGTAGGTCTTCTCCCAATGCGCCGGGACGAACCGGGTGCGCCCGGCGTCGATCGCCTCGAGCGTGCGCCG
>CAZQYE010000331.1:0-2518 GCA_964597375.1 uncultured Myxococcales bacterium | reverse complement strand
CTTGACCGACGCGTCGGTCAGTTATAGAATCCAGCCGTGCCCAGGGTCGTCGACAAGCAGAAGAAGGCGGCCGAAATCGCCGATGCGGCGCTCGAGGTCTTCCGCCAGCGCGGCTACCACGCCACCCGCATGGCCGACGTCGCCGAGGCGGCGGGCGTTGGGAAGGGCACGCTGTACGAGTACTTCCGCAACAAGGCAGACATCCTGCACGCGTCGTTCGACTCGTTCTTCGAGGCCTTCGAGCAAGGAGCGCTCGAGGCGATCGGCAACGCCGGCGGCCCCGGCGATCGCCTGCTCGCGCTGGTGCGGTTCGCGTTGAGTCACGTCCGTGAGTGGGAGCGCCACTGCAGCGTGTACGTCGACTACTTCGGCGTGCAGCGCGACGAGCGAGACGGTCCTTTTTCCCTCTCGGCCTTCTACGACCGCTTCGGCGCGCTTCTCGGGCAGCTCGTCGAGCAAGCGCAGAGCGCGGGAGAGGTACGCCGAGAGTTCGATCCGCGGCTCGTCGCCGAGCTGCTGCTCGCGATGTACGACGGCGTGATCCTGCACCGAATCTTTCATGGCCACGAGCGCCGCTCCGATGAGCTGATTCCGACGGCGCTCTCGATCCTCGCGGCGGGCTTGCTCGCGTCCGAGTCGCACGGGTAGAGCCGTGTTCAGCTACGTATTCATGAAGATCCTCGAAGGGCGCCCGGCCTCCTACGACCGCCGGATCGACCGCGCCAGCGGCGGGCGCGTCGAGGCGCTCAAGCGTGACGTGGCCGCCCGCGTGCCGCCGAAGGCGCGCGTCCTCGAAATCGGCTGCGGCACTGCCGAGCTTGCCGTACGCTTGGCGCGCCGTGAATGCCACGTCGATGCCTTCGATCGCAGCCGCGGCATGATCGCCGTTGCGCGCGAGCGCGTGACCCGAGCCGGAATGCTAGACCGCGTCCGCCTGCGCCGGATGGCCGTCGAAGGCATGGATGCCCTGCCTTCGTCCAGCTACGACGCAGTCGTGTCGACGTTGGTGCTGAGCGAGCTGAGTCATGATCAGCAGCGGTTCGCACTTGCGCACGCGGCGCGCGTTTTGGTGCCGGGGGGTCGCCTGATCGTCGCCGACGAGGTCGTACCACGCACGGCCGGCCGCCGGGTACTGCATCAGCTCGTGCGCGCGCCGGCGCTGGCGGCCACCTATCTGGTAACCGGAGAGACCACGCAGCCGATCGCCGACCTGGCCTCGGAGATCCGCCGCGCCGGGTTCGTGGTCGACGAGGAACTGCGCAGCCACGGCGATGCTTTCGCGCTCGTCTGCGCCCATCGCCCGCGGGAGGAGCTGGCAGCATGAGCATGATCAAGACGATCTGGGGATTTCTGTTTCGATTGTTTCCGTGCCCGACCGCCCTCGGTCTGCGCCGTATCGGCAACCCCGGTCGCGACAGCCCGGTGCTCGTCACCTGCAACTTCGATCTCACGGTCAAGCGAATGCGCAAGGCCCTGCGCGGCATCGATGCATGGTTGCTCGTCGCCGAGTCGAAAGGCGTCAACGTCTGGTGCGCTGCCGGTGCGCGCGAGTTCAACACGGACTCGGTCGTATCGGCCGTCAAAACCAGCGGCATCGAAAGCCTGGTCGATCACCGAACGCTCATTCTTCCGCCGCTCGGCGCTCCTGGGATTCGCGCAGCCGACGTCGCCGAGCGCACCGGGTGGAAGACCGTTTGGGGCCCCGTGCGCCTCGCGGACATTCCGAGGTTCCTGGCTGCGGGCATGGTGCGAAGCGAGGACATGAAACGCGCAACGTGGAACTGGAGGGAGCGCCTCGATACGGCTCTTGGAAGCCTGTTCCCGTTTTATTTCGCCGGCGCTCTCCTGCTGGCCTTTCTCGGACGCTCGCTTTTGCTCGAGTACCTCGTCGTAGGCGCCGTGGTGTTTGTGTTCTTCATGCTCGCCTGCCCGTGGATTCCCACGCAGCACGGGCTCACGAAGGCGCTCGTCGTGTGCGCGGTGCTCGGCGGTGGCCTTGCCGCCGCTCGTGCCGTCTCGGCCCCGCTGCCGGCCTGGCTCCCAAGCGCCGTCTGGATCGCGATGGTGCTCGTCGTAATCTACGGCACCGAGCTCGGCGGTCTGGCCTCGACGCTTGCCAGTGATCTCGATCCGTTTCTGGCTCGCCTCGGAATCGGCGCCGTCGGCAACGTCGCGCTCGCCGGTACGGTCCGCACCGAGCTGCTCAACGGTTATCGGCTGCTTACGCACACGCGAGAACGCTGCGACCGCTGCCATGGTTGCACCGAAGTGTGCCCCCAACGCGTGTGGGAAGTCGGCCGCGACGACGACCGCTCGGTTTTCGCTCACCCTGAGTGGTGCACGGCGTGCACTGCGTGCCTGATGCAGTGCCGAAGCGGCGCGATTCAAGCTCATCGCGTCCGCGCACAGGCCGGCGCCCGAGCGCCGGCTCTGCGGACCGGATAACCGCCGGCCCGCCGGCCCAAGCGCCACGCACGACGGTGCTTCGGCGACATGCGTCTCCAGGGCATCCCAACGT
>CAZQYE010000330.1:0-2520 GCA_964597375.1 uncultured Myxococcales bacterium | reverse complement strand
GCAAGGCGTCTCCCCGGTCGCCGCCCCTTGACAGGGATAAGCACCTTTTCCAAGTAGTTGAAATTACTAACGTTCGGATGTGAAAATCCAGGGGTTCGCGGCTGAGCCCGCTGAGTCGAACGCGCCGGCCCGAGACAGCGCGACCACGCCGCGTGGGGCGCAGGGCTCGCGGGCGAAACGGCTGGCTCGAACGTGCCGGCCCGAGACAGCGCAACCACGCCACGTCGGGCACAGGCCTCGCGGTCCAATCGGTTGGCTCGAACGCGCCGGCCTGTTACTCGTGTCCTCTATGCCGCCGGAAAAAACGAAACTTCGCGAAAGCCCGGCACAAGCCGGACCGTCTGAGGATTCGCGGGTCGCTTCGAACGGCCTGCAGGCTTCGCGCGCGCCCGCGCGTCTGGTCGAGCACGAAGTCGATCCGCAACCCGAGCACGGTCGGCCGACCGCGCCGGAATTTGAGAGAGGTGACGAGACCCCCGCTGCAGCGGGCCGCGGGAGCCGGGCGAACAGGCCTAGGCGCCGGTTTTTCGCCGTCCCGCGCCGGGATCTCGGGGAGGCGCGCCTGACGATGGAGCCGCCGCCGCAGTATCCTTCGGCGATGGTCAACGTCACGAACCGCTGCAACCTCTCGTGCGAGCACTGCTTCGTCTTTCGCGACGGCAACCCGAACCTGCCCGACGGCGAGATGAGCCCCGAGCGCGTTCTTGCCGAGCTGCGCCGGCTGCGCGACCGCCACGGCTTCCACCGCATGCTGTGGATGGGCGGGGAGCCGATGATCCGCTGGCGGATGCTCGAAGAGGGCATCAAGCTGTTCGACGAGAACACGATCACGACCAACGGCACGATCCCCCTCAAGGACTTCGGCCCGGGCGTCACCTACGTGATCTCGCTCGATGGGCCGCGCGACATCAACGACGCCGTCCGGGGCGAGGGCGTTTTCGACCGCGTGATGGCAACGATCGCCGCCCTTCCCGACGACTTCGCACCGACCGTCATGGTCCAGTGCGTCGTGCACAGGGAGAACCAAGATCGCCTCGAGGAGTTGGTCGAGACCCTGCTCCCGACGAAAGTCGAGGGCATGACGTTCAGCTTCTACGTTCCCTGCGCCGGCGAGCGCTCGCCGCGAGCATGGGACAGCGTCGAGGAACGCGAGGTGGCAGTGGACATCGTCTGCGACCTGAAGCGCCGTTACCCGCGCTTCATCTGGAACTCCTGGCGCAGCCTCGAGCTGATGCGGCCGGCCACCGCCAAGATGGTCACCGACCACTGCCCGATCATGACGACGACCATGCCGCTGTACATCGACGGCGACCGCTTCACGACGCCGTTTTGCTGCTACGGAAACGACGTCGACTGCGACCGGTGCGGCGCGTGGGCCGTGTTCGCGGTAGCCGCCAAGATCAGCGGCCCCTGGGACGAAGTCCTCCCGCCCGAGTAGTTCAGGCGGCCGGCCGCAGACCGAGGATCTCGCGCGCCTCCTCAGGCGAAGCAACTTCCCGGCCGACCTCGCGCGCGATGGAAACGATCGCTTCGACAAGCTGGGCGTTGGTCTGCGCGCGGCTGCCGTCGGGCAGGTAGAACGTGTCCTCGAGGCCGGTCCGCAGGTTTCCGCCGAGCTCGGCTGCCTTGCGGTGACAGGCCCAGACTTCCTCGCGGCCGATGCCGATCACCTGCCAGGTCGCGCCCTCTGGAATCTCGTCGACGAGAAGCGGAAGCCACTCGGCCCGTGCCGGCATCCCGCTGGCAACCCCCATGACCAGGGAGAGATCCACGTGCCCCGAGACCATCCCCACTTGCTTGTAGAGACTCACGCTGCGCACGATTCCGGTATCGAAGCATTCGAACTCGGGAAGAATGCCGTGTTTGTTCATCACGGCGAGGTACTTCTCGATCTTCTCGACGGGATTGTCGAACAACATCGGCGGCCACGCCCACGTGCCCTTGGATGTGGCGCGCAGGTAGTTGAGGGACCCCGCGTTCATCGCCGCCATTTCCGGACGCACGCGTTCGAGGCACGCCAGCGGCCCGCTCACGTCCGGCCCGACGATGCCGGTGGTCAGGTTGATGATGACGCCCGGACACGCCTTGCGGATGGCATCACAGACGGCCGCTGCGTCGGCGGGGTCCCACGACGGGAGATGCCCCATGCCCGGCGACTGCTGCCGGATGTGTACGTGCATGATCGAAGCGCCGGCATCGAAGGCGCCGCGCGCACTCTCGGCCATTTCCTCCGGCGTCACGGGAACACCGAACTTCACCGGATCGGTGAGAACTCCCGTCAACGCGCAACTGACGATCACCTTGTCTTGCTTGCCCATGCCCCCCTACTTGACAGGGATAAGCACCTTTTCCAAGTGGTTGGAATCTAAGCAAGCGCGAGGGCGAAACGCGGGGAAAACCGAGCGCCGGGGCGCCCGCGGTCGCTACCGGCAATCGACGTTGTGCTCGGTTGCGCTCGCAACAGCCCTTGCGGACGACGACGCTTCGGCAGCAAAGCCGTAATTTCGTCCTGGGTGAGCA
>CAZQYE010000329.1:0-2521 GCA_964597375.1 uncultured Myxococcales bacterium | reverse complement strand
CGTAAAGCGCCAAGACCCGCGGCTCGAATCCTTGCACGTAGAGAGCCCAAGCAAGCGCTGCGGTCGTTGCTTCGACGAGAGGGTAGCGGATCGAGATCTTGCCCCGGCACGAGCGGCAGCGCCCGCCGAGGACCACGTAGCTGAGGAGCGGGATGTTGTCGTACCAGCGGATCGGGGCCTTGCAGCGGGGGCAGTGGGACGGCGGCAGAACGACCGATTGCCCTTCGGGGATCCGCGCAATGCAGACGTTCAGGAAACTTCCGGCGATCAACCCGGCGATGACGACGAGTACCTCGACCACGAATCAACCCCAGGACTGATTGTGCTTGTCGGCGGCTCCGGCGGCAACTCGGTCCGCCACTCGGGCCGGGAAGGTGCGCGTTCGCTGTCAGCGACGGCGGCGCGACAGCGGCGGCGTCGCCCTGCTATCCCAGTGGTAGACGTGGGCGCCCGAAGGATGCTCGGCCGAGGCGCGAAAGCCCTTGGTATCGGCGGACTCGATGCGCAAGACGACACCTTCGGACGGTGTGAACGAGGATAGCTCGGCGATGTTGCGCGTGTAGCTCTGGTGGGAAGCCCGATAGAGCTCTTCGGCCGTGGCTAGGCTGCGCAAGTCCTGCTCGCTGCGTGAATCGTAGGCGAGAGCGCGGAACTCGCCGAAGCGCGGAATCGAAACCGCTGCGAGAATCCCAATGATCGCCATGACGACGAGCAGCTCGAACAAGGTGAAGCCGCGGCGGGGCCCCATCCGTCTCACGGCATCGCCTCGGCGAGCAGTCCGGCGGTGCCGAGCAGCGGCTGATAGACGGCCAGAACGGTGGCCCCGGCAGCGAGCGCAACGAACGACACCGCGATGGGCTCGGCAAGGCGCGCCGCGAGCGCGAGCGTGTGAGATCGGCGCGCAGCGGCGGCTGCCGCAAGACGTGAAAAGCACACGTGGAAGCCGACACCGGCTTCGGCGACGGAGAGTAAGGCGCGGTCTTCGCCGCTCGGATCGAGACCGCTTCGCGCAACGGCGACGCTGATCGGCATGCCCTTGAGCAACAGTTGGCGAGCGCGGACGCACTGAGCGCGGATCACGGAGTTGGCGACGGTGGGGGTGGCCATCGCCAAAGCCGCATCGATTTCGCTGCCCGTTGCGAGCAGCGCAGCCACGAGCGCATAGAAACGCCCGCGCTCGCCTTGGGCGACCAGCCGGCCGGCCAGGGGCAGAGCCAGGACGGCGTGGTCGGAAAGTACGCGGAGTCGAGGGGCACGTCGCGCAAGGGAATAGGCTGCAGCGCAGAGAACGAGCGCTGGAAGAAGAAGCGGTGCCCAGCGCACGAGAGCGTCGCTGCTGGCCAAGAGCAGGCGGGTGAGGACTGGTAGCTGCGCGCCTTGCTGGCGGTGGAATGCGGCGATCGAGGGAAGAATGAACTGTCCGGCGGCCGTAACCACAGCGAGGGTGAGGAGGACCAGCAAGGTGGGGTAAGCGGCAGTGCGAGTGACCTGGGCACGGAGCTCGGCTCGCTCAGAGAGAAGGTCGCGCAACTGAAACAGTGTTGCCGTCAGATTGCCGCCGCGCTCGCCCGCACCGACGATTGCCAGCTCGGCGGGTGAAAGTGCAAGTCCGGCCTTTCCAAGGGCGCTCGCGAGGCGCTCGCCGCCGCCGACGCGTGCGGCGATCGCCGCCATGGTCCGGCCGCAGCGGCCTGGAAGCGCCGCCCCCGCGCGCAGGGCATCGCAGGCCGGCAGTCCCGCACCGATGAGATCGGCGAGATGCGAGACGACCGCGCGCGTAAGCTCTGCGGAACACGATCGCTTGCTGCTCATGAGGACTCCTCGGGGCAGTGAGCGAACACTTCTGCGACCGTGGTCTCGCCGCAGGCAGCCCGCTCGAGGCCGGCGAGCCACAGCGAGTCCGGCCCTATGGCGCGCGCGGAGCCTCCGCTTGCGCGGCGTACCTCGAAAACACCGGTCCGGCCCTGGTAGCCGCTGCTTACGCAAGCCGAGCACCCCGGCGCCGATACCAGCCACTCGGGTACCGCAAGACGTGCGGCCTGGAACGCTTGCCGCTCACCGGGCGTCGGCTCATGTTTCCGGCGGCACTGAGGGCACGGCCGGCGGAGCAACCGCTGGGCGACGACCAGCCGCAACGTGGCCGAGACCAGGTAGCGGGGGACACCCATTTCGGCGATCCGCACGATCGCCTCGCGAGCGTGGCTTGCGTGCACCGTCGACAGTACCAGGTGGCCCGTCAGCGCTGCGCGGCAGGCGATGCGGGCGCTCGTGTCGTCGCGCATTTCACCGATCATCAACACGTCGGGGTCTTGACGGAGCGCATGGCGCAAGGCGACGGCGAACGTGCGGCCGCTCTCTTCGTCGACCGGGACCTGCGCGACCGACTCGATGCGCCGCTCGACCGGGTCTTCGACGCTGAGGAGCGAAAGATCGGGTCGCCGAAGCTCCTCGAGCACCGCATAGAGGGTCGTCGTCTTGCCGGCTCCCGTCGGGCCGCAAACGACGATCATGCCGCCGGAGG
>CAZQYE010000328.1:0-2575 GCA_964597375.1 uncultured Myxococcales bacterium | reverse complement strand
GCAAGCTCCGCCGACTTCTCGCTCGCCTCGATCGGTCCGCCGCCACCGACCGCGACGATGCGCGTGACGCCCGCTTCCCGCGCACGCTCGAGTACTGCCTCGCGGTCGCCGTCGAACACCTCGTCCGCCAGGTGGCAGTGCGTGTCGACGAGTTCGATCACGCTTGCTTGTCGACCTCGATACGCGGAAACAGCGGCTCGGGCGGCGCGAGCTGGTGACCGGGAGCGAACGCTTCGCCCCAGGCCGGCGCCGGGTCGGCCAGGCGCCCCACGTCGACGCCGAGCAGCGATGCGATACGCGCAGCCGTCTCCGGCAGGAACGGCGCGATCATCCGTGTCGCGTGCCGAAGCGCGTCGCACAGAACGTGAAGGATCGCCCCGACCCGCGCCCGCTCACCTTCCTGCTTCCACAGTTTGAACGGCGCCGTCTCGACGATGTACTTGTCGCACTCGCCCAGGGCCGCCCACACCCGCTCGAGCGCCAAGTGAATCGACAGTGCATCCATGTGGCGCTTGAGCTCGGCCTCTGCATCGAAGAACACATCGCGCAAGCGCTCGTCTTCGGCCGCCCAAAGGCCGGCGACCGGTTGAATCCGTCCCTCGAAGTAGCGGCGCTGCATGGACAGGACGCGGCTCACGAGGTTGCCCAGGCCGTTCGACAGGTCCGCGTTGTAGCGCGTGACGAACGCATCCTCGGTGAACCCGGAATCCATGCCGAAGACCATCTCGCGCAACAGGAAGTAGCGAAAGCTGTCCATCCCGAATCGCTCTTTCATTTCGAGCGGCCGGATCACGTTGCCGAGGGTCTTCGACATCTTGCTCTCGCCCATGACCCAGTAGCCGTGGACGTTCAGATGCTCGTACAGTGGGTATCCCGCCGCCATGAGCATCGTCGGCCAGAAGACCGCGTGCGGCTTGAGGATGTCCTTGGCGATGAAGTGGTTCGCGTGTTCCCACAGTCCCGGAGCGCCGCCGCCTTTTACATGCTCGAGTCCGCTCAGGTAGTTGATCAAGGCGTCGAACCACACGTAGGTCACGTAGTTTTCGTCGAACGGCAGCTCGATGCCCCACGCGAGCCGGCTCTTGGGCCGCGAGATGCAAAGGTCCTCGAGCGGTTCGCGCAGCATGGCCAGCACCTCGTTGCGGTATCCCGCCGGTCGGATGAAGTCGGGATGAGCTTCGACGTGCTGGCGCAGGCGATCCTGGTACCGGCTCATGCGGAAGAAGTAGTTTTCTTCGCGGATCCACTCGGGTTCGGTCTGGTGATCGGGGCACTTGCCGTCGACGAGCTCACGATCGGTGTAGAAACGCTCGCAGCCGGTGCAGTACTTGCCGCCGTACTCGCCGAAGTAGATATCGCCGGCATCGTGAACCTTGCGCAGGATCTCCTGCACGAACCGCACGTGATAGTCGTCCGTGGTACGGATAAAGTGGTCGTACGTGATTCCGCACGTGTCCCACGTCGAGCGGAAAATGGCACTGATCCGGTCGGCATACTCTTGCGGAGTGGCGCCGTGCTCGGCCGCCGCCGCGGCGATCTTGTCGCCGTGCTCGTCCGTCCCGGTCATGAAGAACACTTCACGGCCCATCGAGCGGTGATAGCGGGCGAGCGCATCGACGAGGACAGTCGTGTAGGTATGGCCGAGGTGCGGTTCGGCGTTCACGTAGTACAGGGGCGTGGTGAGGTAGATCGATTCGCTCATGGTTTCCTGAAGTCCAGCAGCATATCACGTATTACCAAGCGAGCGTTTGCGTTTCGGCGGAGCGCTGCGAGCGCCCAGTGCACTCGCTCGGCGCCGTGGATTAGGCGGCGGTAGTCCTCGCCCTCGGCCTTCCGCAGCAACCGTTCCAGTGTATCGGATTCCTTGTTCGGCCGGTACCCGAGCGCCGCCTCGACTTTTTCCATTTGCCATCGCCAGAGCGTCAGGAGAGCGTCGCTCGCGCTCGGGTCGGCGCCGGCGATCCGCTCGACCAGCTCGGCCAGCGGTTGCTTGCCGCCGGCATAGCGTTCGAACGCTGCGATCAGATCCTGCCGTGCTTCGAGTGCCTCGCCCGCGAGCGCAATCGCCCGTTCGGCACTGCCGCGGGCAAGATTCGCTGCAACGACCGCGTCCTTGGAATCGATGCCTCTGCGCGCGAGGATTCGCGTGATGCTCTCGTCGTCGAGAGGCCGGAAGCGAAGGATCTGGCAACGCGAGCGGATCGTTGCCTTGAGCGCGCCCGAATTGTTTGCGACGAGGATCAGGACGGCAAAACCCGGTGGTTCTTCGAGCAGCTTGAGCAGCGCGCTCTGCGCCACCGAGTTCATGAGCTCTGCGTCGCGGATGATGCCCACCCGCGGCCCGGGCCGTACGGCTCGCAGCGACATGACCGATAAAAGGGGCGGGCGAGGCGGAGGCTCTTCGTTGCGCTGCGACGGAAGCGGCGGCCGAATCTGTTTGATGAGGATTTCTTTCTTGTTTTCGATCCGTTCGACGACGAGGAGGTCCGGGTGGCTCAGCGCTGCCACCTGCAGGCAGTCCGAGCACTGGCCGCAGGGGGAACCCTCGCGGCATTTGAGCCGCGCCGCCCACCAT
>CAZQYE010000327.1:0-2579 GCA_964597375.1 uncultured Myxococcales bacterium | reverse complement strand
TCGATGGCGCAGGCCGAGGCGAGCGTGGCGATTGGCGCACGTGGCCGGCCGAGTACCAGCGGCCCGATTCGGAGGCCGTACGTCGGTTCGCCGAGACACGCCGCGAGCGGATCGAGCTCGAGTGTTTTCTCCAGTTCGAACTCGAGCGTCAGCTCGCTGCGCTGCCGGCCGTTGCCGATCGGTGTGGTTTGGACGTGGGCGTGATCGGCGACCTAGCGGTCGGCAGTGCCGCAGGTGGAGCGGACACGTGGGCGTTTCCTAACTTGTTTGCGCGCGATACGTCGATCGGAGCCCCTCCCGATGCGTTCTGTCCGCAAGGACAGGACTGGCGTCTTGCGCCGATGCTGCCCCGCCGCTTGCGCGAGGGCGGCTGGCGTTTGTGGCGGGCGATGGTTCGCCGAGCGCTGGTGGGCATGGGCGGCCTGCGCATCGACCACGCCATTGGTCTGGAGCGCCTGTACTGGGTTGCCGGCGATCCCGAGCGCGGTGCCTACGTGCGCATGCCGGCCGAGCTGCTGCTGGCGGTGCTCGCCATCGAGGCGAGGCGCGCCGGCGCCGTGCTCATTGCCGAAGATCTCGGCACGGTGCCCGAAGGGTTGCGCGGCCGGCTCGCCGATTGGGGCCTGTTGCGGACGCAGGTTCTGTACTTCGAACGCGACGAGGCGGGCGCGTTCCGTTCCTCGGACGACTACGCTGCCGATGCTCTGGTTACGGCGAACACCCACGATTTGCCCACGCTTGCGGGTTTTTGGTCGGGGCGCGACATGGACGAGCAGCTCGCAGACGATCGCGACCGCCGGCGCGCGGCGCTGCGCGAGCGCTTGGCCGAGGAGGGCGTCGTGCCCCGTGCGTGGCAGCCGCAGAACCACGGCGAACTGTGCGCCGCGGTGCACACGTTTCTCGGCCGCACTCCCGGTCGCCTCGTGGGCGTTTCGCTCGACGACCTCGGCGGCGAGACGACGGCGGTCAACGTGCCGGGAACGACCGCGGAAACGGGCGCGAACTGGAAGCGACGGATGAAGCGGTCGCTCGAGGAGTTGGCCGGCGATGCGTCGGTTCCGGCGGCTCTCGGTGAGCTTCCCAGGCGCCGCGCAAGACCTGGCCGGACCTAGCCTAGTTCTGGCTGCAAGCCCGCATCAGGTCGAGGCGCGGCAGCAGGTTGTACCGCACGACTCGATCCCAGGAGAACGCGCGCGCGGTGGCCCGCCCGGCGCGCCGCATCGCAGAGACCTGTGTCGGGTCGTTTTGCAGGTGGCCGTACAGGCCGACGAACTCGTAGGGGTCGTCGGTCTGCAGGACCAGCGCGTTGCGGCCGGGCACGACGTAGTCTTCACCCGAGCAGCCCGTGCACGCGATTCCACCGACGGCCATTGCTTCGAGACCGACCAGACCGAACGGTTCGTGGGAGCTGTTGGCGAGCACGGCGGCAGCCGAGCGGAACAGCACCCTGCGGCTGTCGGGGTCGACCGGCGTCTGCAGGTTGATCACATCCGCGTCGGTCTTGGCGCCGACGGCTTCGACGAAGCCGTGGCAATCGCCCCGTTCGTTCTTGCGGTCGACGATCTTGAGCCCGGCAGCTCGGGCGGCGCTGAGCACTTCGCGGCCGTATGGTTCGGTGCCGCCGCGTGCGAGCAGCAGCGGCCGCCAGCCCTGACGCTTGAGGACGGACGTGAGCTCGACGGTGTGCATCCAACGTTTGGCCGGATCCCAGCGGGCCATCTTCGTGATGACGAAGCGGTCGCTGAGCGCGTGGCGCAGGCGGTGGACGTAGCGGCGTTCGGGCGAGGCGAATGCGTCGGGCGACAGCCCGTTTGGAATGACGACGGCATCCACGCCCCAGGCTTCCATCTTGTGCTTCATGTAGCGGCTCACAGTGGTGATCGTCGCCGCGCGCCTGAGAGCGTCCCAGTCGATCGAGTCGAAGCCGAAGATGTTGTTTGCCGTCCACAGGATGCTCACGTTGCGCCGCTGTCCGGTCTGCCGGAGCAGATAGTCGAGGTGCAGGACGGCGTTTACCGTCTGCCATTCCTCGGCAATGACGGCGGCGTGCTGACCGCGGGCCAACGCGGGCAGCAGGACACTGCGCAACAGGTAGGGCGGGAGTGAAGAAGCGTACTCGTTCGCCTTGAGGTGCTCGCCGTCGTAGACCCCGCCGGGGTGGTGCCGGCTCACCCACTGGCACCAGCGGTGCAAGTGGAGGTTCCCGAGGCGCTCGTAGCCGGCAAGGGCCGGGTCGCCGACGAACCACAGGTGCGTTTCGTGCCCCTGTCCGGCAAGAGTTTGGGTGAGTCCTTCGATCCGGGTTGCCAGGCCGCCGACCCGCGAATAGGCATCCGGTCCTTCGAACGAAAGAATGTGAAATTGCATCGCGTCGTCCCTCCTGCGACGGCTGCCGTGCGGCCGTCCCGATCGTCTGCCGGCTCGGAGAGCAACTCAGGTGCCATAGTGTGTATCATGGTTTTCCAAGGGGTTAGCCGGCCTGCGCTGGGGGTTGCCGTTCAAAAGCGAACGCCAAGTGACAGCAGCGGGCGGGGACAGGTGCAGGGGACCTGGGCGGCGGGTACGCGCACCTCGCCCGT
>CAZQYE010000326.1:0-2606 GCA_964597375.1 uncultured Myxococcales bacterium | reverse complement strand
CTCAAACTCGAGGCGATGCTCCGCTGGGCCGGCGTGCCGTACCGCTGGCTTCCGCGCGAAGGCCGCCGGATGGAAAACCTGCGCGCGTTCTTGCGTGTGATGCGCGCCAAACGCAGCGGCCGAGTCATTCGTTACGACGGTGCGAGCGAACTCGACGAGTACCCGCTGGTTCCGTACCTGCTCGATCCCGAAGGCCGCGTCTATTACGATTCGAGCGCTCTGGCGCTCTGGATCGACGAGGTCCACCCTCCAAGCGGCGGCAGCCTCATTCCCGATGACCCGGCCCTCGGTTTTCTCGCCTGCTTGATCGACGAGGCATTCGACGAGTTCGGCCTCTACATGGTGCACCACAACCGTTGGGTTCTGGCAGCGCGCGACAACGGGGCAGGCCGCCGTCTCGCCTCGGAAATGGCACCCTTGCTTCCCCCCGGCCTCCCGGCGCTTATCGCCTGGCGGTTTCCGCGCCGGCAAGTGCGCAGGCTTCCCTACCTTTTTAGTGTCGCCGATTCGGACTGCGACGTCGGCTTGTCGCGAAGTTTGACGCCTCCGGCAAGGCCGGGATTTCCTCCGACCCATCGGCTGCTCGGCCAAGCGTGGCATCGCTATCTTGCTGCCATGGAGACGGCCCTCGAGCACCAGCCGTTCCTGCTCGGCGAGCGCTTTACCCTCGCCGATGCGTCGGCCTACGGTCAGCTCGGTATGAACCTGTCCGATCCGAGCGCCGAGAAAGAGTTGGCCGAGCGAGCCCCGCGCACGCACGCGTGGCTCTTGGCGATCCAGGCCGGCGAGCATTGCCGCAGCTCCGGACGCTTGCAGGCGGCCGAGGTTCTGCGGCCGTTGCTTCAAGTGATCTCCGAAACGTTCGTTCCTTTGATGTGCCAGAACGAGCGCGCGTACGTCGAGCACCGCCGTCGCGGCGAGCGGCTTTTCAACGAAGCTGCGTTCGACCGGGGACGCGCTCTTTATGACGGCGAACTGATGGGAATGCCGTTTCGAAGCGTTGCGAAAACGTTTCAAGTGCGAACGTGGAGAGATCTCCGGGTGCGCTGGCAGGGACTGACGGACGCCGAGCGCGACAGGCTTGCCGAGCTGCTTGGAGACGTTGGCGGCGCCCTGGCCGAGCCAGTGGCACCGACCTAAGCGACGGAGCGGTTCCCGCCGCGGATTCACGCTTCGGTCCAGTACTCGCGTTGCGCTCTAAAACGAATGCGCCGGTTGGCATTAGCGTGCCGCCCTCGAACGCGGCACGCCGCGAGCCGCTCCGCTCGGCGTCAGGACCCGCCGTCCTCGAACGCGCCGCGCAACGCGCCGCTCCGCTTGGCGTCAGGACTCCCGATCCTCGAGCGCACCGCGCAACGGGTCGCTCAGGACTCCCGATCCTCGAACGCGGGGCGCGACGAGCAACCCCGCTTGGCCTCAGGAAGCGCCGGTGTCGAATGCGCGACGACCCCTAGAGAGAGTCGACGAACTCTGGTGCGGCCGGCGATCGTGCGAATGATTTGTCTGTGCCGCGATCGAGCCCCGCTTGTGTACTAGGGCGTTGGGTCTAGCGGGTTCGGGGACGAGTCGGAACGCTCGCCGTCCTCGAACGCCGCGCGGGCGCTGTCGAGAATCCGGGAGCTGAGCTCGGGGTCGGCAACCGTGCGAGCGAGCAGGAGCGCGCCAAGGCCGAGTGCGCAAAACTGCCAGGCCGCCGCCTCCCGTTCCTCCGGCGTTCCCTCGAGGTGCTCGGCGATCGCGGCAACGATCGCTTTCAGCTCGTCTTCGAAGTGCCGGCGCACCCGATCGGACGCGCGTGCAATGTCGCCGCTCAGAGCAGGCAGGGGGCAACCGCCGCCCACGTTGTCGCGATGCTGCTCATTTAGATAAAGAGCCGCAGCAACCCGGAGCCATTCCCGGCCGCGCAGTCCTTCGGGCGTGGCCTGCACCAGTGCGCGCGAGGTTTCGAAAGCGCGCGAGATCGCTTGGGCAAGCAGCTTCTCTTTGGAGTCGTAGTGGCGGTAAAAGCCGCCGACGGTAAGCCCGACGGCACCCATCACGTCTTCCACGCGGGCGCCGGCAACGCCTTTTTCTCGAAACAGGCGTGCCGCCGCGTCGACGATCTTCTTGCTCGTCTGCTCTTTATGGCCAGGCCGGTAGCGTGCCATCACTCATTCCCCTGTATGCCGGTTTCCGCCTGAATCTCCTCCCGGCGCTGCGCCTTGTGCCGTGTCATCGCCCGTGCGCTTCTCATTTCCAGTTCGCAAGACACGCGGGCACTCCTGCTCCTCGTTGCCAATCCGTCAGCCCATCGGCCGCACCGCTGGTCGCTCGTCGCTTCCGTCCGACCAGACCGGTGAGGCCACTGCTTCGATCGTCACGGCTGGACCGCAGGCCCGCGACCTCCGCCGCACCCTTACGCGCCGGCATGCACCGCGCCCTTTGCGGTCTGCTTGCCCGTACGTGCGGACTGCAGCGGCTCGACGTTGCACAGCGTGTACTTGTGATGCGGAATGCCCGTGAGCGGATCGCGATCGGCCGCATCGGCGAGCGCATTCAAATTCACGCCGACCGCGCCACGCTCTTCGCCCGCGATCGCATCGCCCAGGATCATCCCGTATCCGTTG
>CAZQYE010000325.1:0-2624 GCA_964597375.1 uncultured Myxococcales bacterium | reverse complement strand
GGCCGGGCGAGGCTAAAACCCGCTGAGACGGGCGAAGCGGTCGCGATGATACGCCGCATCGCCGAATGTCAGCTCGTCGCCTCTTGCACGCTTGGCGAACAAGCCGATGTCGTGCTCGTCGGTCATGCCGATGCCGCCGTGCATCTGGATGCCTTCGTATCCGGCCAGGACCGCCGCTTCGCAGCACTGAGCCTTGGCGACCGAAACCAGCGCAGCCGCGTCATCGCGGCCCTCGTCGATCGCTTCGCAGGCGCCGAGCACAGCGGAACGCGCGAGCTCGATCTCGATGAACAACTTCGCCGCACGGTGTTTGAGAGCCTGGAACGATCCAATCGGAACGCCGAATTGTTCGCGCGTCTTCAGATAATCGAGCGTCATTTCGGCGGCGGCCTGGGCACTGCCCAACATCTCGGCGGACAGTCCCAGCGTAGCTCCGTCGATGACCTGCTCGAGCAGAGCCGTTTGATCGCCCGAGTCTCCGAGTCTCGCCTCGGCGCCGATCTCGACACCGTCGAACTTCACCACCGCCGCCGGACGCAAGTGCATGGTCCACTGTCGCGCCCGCGACAGTCCGGGCGCATCCCCGGGTACGAGGAACAGGCCAAGCTCCCCCCCGGCACCTCCCACGCGCGCCGACACGACGAGCAGGTCGGCGGCGTGGCCGTGCCACACGAGCGTCTTCTCCCCCGAGAGTCGATACCCCCCGCCGGTCTCCTCCACACGTGTCGAAACCGCGCCGACATCGTAGCGCGTGCCGCGTTCGTGGTACGCAAGAGCAACGAGCAACGACCCGTCGGCGACCCGTGGTAACAGCTCCTGCTTTTGCTCCTCCCTGCCGCACGCTGCGATCGCTCCGCCGCCGAGTAGAACCGACGAGACGAGCGGCTCGGGCGCTAGAACGCGACCGCACTCCTCGAGGACGCAGGCCATTTCGAGCATTCCCATTCCGAGACCGCCGTACTCCTCGGCGATCGGGATCGCCGTCCATCCGAGCTCGGCCATGCGCCCCCAAAGCTCGCGCGAAAATCCGAGCTCGTCCTCGCTGTCGCGGAGCTGCCGCACTCGCGAGACCGGCGCTTGCTCGCGCATGAACTCCGCGGCGGTCTGCTTGAGCATTCTCTGATCGTCGTTCAGAACCAGTGCCACCGCTGGAACCTCCTCAGTCGGGCAGACCAAGCACGCGCTTGGCGATGATGTTGAGCTGAATCTCCGAGGTCCCTCCCTCGATCGAGTTTCCGCGCGAGCGCAGCCACGCGCGCGTCAGATCGATCTCTTCCTGCTCGAAACCCGGGCCTTCCCACCCGAGTGCTTGGGGGCCGAGGATCGAGATCATGAGCGAGTGGCGGTCCTTGTTCAGCTCGGTCGCGTAGTACTTAAGGATCGAGGCTTCCGGACCCGGCTGCTGGCCGAGCTTCGCCGCCTCCTTCATCCGCGCGATCGTCAGGTCGAGACACACTTTGTTCATCGTGAGCCGTGCGATCTGGTCGCGCACGACCCGGTCGCCGATCCTGCCGTCCTCACTCGGAAGATACTGCCGGGCCAAGTCGACGAGCTGATTTCGGTCACGGCGTTCGCTGAACGCCTCGCTGATCATGCTTCGCTCGTGACCGAGCAGCGCCTTGGCCATGGCCCAGCCGTTGCCCACGCCTCCGACCACCTGGTCCTTGGGAACCCGAACGTTTTCGAGGAACGTCTCGCAGAACGGTGAGGCGCCGCTGATCAAACGAATCGGCCGCACGCTCACGCCAGGCGTCTCCATGTCGAACAGCATGAAGGAAATGCCGGCGTGCTTGGGTGCCTTGGGATCGGTGCGAACGAGGATGAACATCCAGTCGGACTTGTCGGCATACGACGTCCAGACTTTCTGGCCGTTGAGCACCCACTCGTCTCCATCGAGCACGGCGCTCGTCTTGAGACTGGCCAAGTCCGACCCGGCCCCGGGTTCCGAATATCCCTGACACCAGCGAATCTCGCCCCGGCAGATCGGTGGTAGAAAACGCCTCTTTTGCTCTTCGGTCCCGTGCGCCACGAGCAACGGGCCGATCATCGTCAGGCCGAAGCCGATCAGTGGCGGTTTGATTCGGAGCGCCGCCATCTCCTCGGCAAGGATTTTCGCTTCCTCCTTGCTCAGGCCCCCGCCGCCGTACTCCCGCGGCCAGGTCGGCGCCGTCCAGCCGCGCTCGGCCATCCGGTCGAGCCACAGCTTGGCCTCGGGATTGGGGTACTCCTGCTTGCGCCCGCCCCAAACGAGGTCGTCGGCGAGTGCTTGGTTGCCGCTCGGCTGCTCGGCCCAACGCATGGAAGGTGGGCAGTTGGCCTCGAGCCACTCCCTGGTTTCCTTTCGAAACTTGTCGAGATCCGTCATGCCCGGAAGTCTAGCGAGACGGCCGGCTCCACAAAAGACCTACAGAGCCGGGCGCGCGCCGAGTGGACCGGCGCGGGCCGGACGGTCCCCGCCGGAAATGGCGTCCCCGACGGGATTTGAACCCGTGTCGCCGGCGTGAAAGGCCGGTGTCCTGGGCCAGGCTAGACGACGGGGACGCAAAGAGAATGAACCTGGCTGTGTGACGTGTGAGCCGTGGAGGACTCGAACCTCCGACCCGCTGCTTAAAAGGCAGCTGCTC
>CAZQYE010000324.1:0-2633 GCA_964597375.1 uncultured Myxococcales bacterium | reverse complement strand
TGTTGCCGCACGGGAGTGGTCGCGTGTGGGCCTTCATCGGCGATGGCGAGACCGACGAGCCCGAGTCCCGCGGCGCAATCTCGGTGGCCGCCCGCGAGCAGCTCGACAATCTCGTGTTCGTGATCAACTGTAACTTGCAGCGCCTCGACGGCCCGGTGCGCGGGAACGGGCAGATCATCCAGGAACTCGAAGCACTTCTGCGCGGCGCGGGCTGGAACGTGATCAAGGTCGTCCTCGGAGGCGACTGGGACCCGCTGCTGGCCAAAGACGAGCACGGACGCTTGGTCGAGCGCTGGACCGAAGTGCTCGACGGCGAGCTGCAAAAGTACACGGTCGAGCCCGGCTCGTACCTGCGCGAGCACTTCTGGGGCAAGCACCCGGAGCTGGCGGCAATGGTCGCGCACCTGTCGGACGCTCAGCTCAAACGGCTGAGGCTTGGAGGCCACGATCCAGTCAAGCTCTTTGCCGCCTACAAGGCCGCCACCGAGCACCGAGGTGCGCCGACGGCGATCCTGGCCCGCACGATCAAGGGCTACGGCCTTGGCGAGGCAGGCGAGGGTCGTAACGTCACCCACCAGCAAAAAAAGCTGAACGAGGAAGAGCTGCGCGAGTTTCGCGCCCGCTTCGGCATTCCGATCTCGGACGAGGATCTCGCCCGCGCGCCGCTGTACCGGCCGCCCGATGACAGCCCCGAGGTCGTCTACATCCGCCAGCGCCGCGAGCAACTCGGAGGGTTCCTGCCGGAGCGGCGCGTGCAGGCTGCTCCGCTCGAGCCGCCGCCGGCCGAACCGTTCGCCGAATTTTTCGAGGGAACCGGAGAGCGGCCGGTGTCGACGACGATGGCATTCGTGCGTCTGCTCGCCCGCTTGATGAAGCATGAACGTTTCGGTCCCTTGGTGGTGCCGATCGTCCCCGACGAAGCCCGTACGTTCGGAATGGAGTCGCTGTTTCGACAGTTTGGGATCTACTCGCACGCCGGACAGCTCTACGAGCCCGTCGACGCCGGCAGCCTGCTCTACTACCGCGAAGCGACCGACGGGCAGATCCTCGAGGAAGGAATCACCGAGGCCGGTGCGATGGGATCGTTCATCGCCGCCGGTACCGCCTACGCGACTCACGGTATCAACACGATCCCGTTCTTCATCTACTACTCGATGTTCGGCTTCCAGCGCATCGGCGATCTGATCTGGGCGGCCGCAGACATGCGGGTAAAGGGCTTCCTCGTGGGAGCCACCGCCGGCCGCACGACGCTCGCCGGCGAGGGCCTGCAGCACCAGGATGGGCACAGCCACCATCTCATGCAGGTGGTACCGACGCTTCGCTGCTACGATCCCGCTTTCGCCTACGAGATCGCGGTGATCGTCCGCGAGGGACTGCGCCGCATGTACACGGACCGGGAAGACTGCTTCTACTATCTGACGGTAACCAACGAGAACTATCCGATGCCGGCCGTCCCCGGCGACATCGACGACGACGTCGTCGCCGGCATGTACCGATACTTGCGAATCGGCGAGGCGGCGGCCCCCCAGGTCACCCTACTGGCCAGCGGAGCGATCGTGAACGAGGCGGTCGCCGCCGCCCATCTGCTGGCCGACCGATTCGCCGTCTCGAGTGACGTTTGGAGTGTAACGAGCTGGAGCGAGCTCAGACGGGACGCGCTTGCCACCGAACGCTGGAATCTACTGCATCCCGAGGCCCGCCCGCACGTGCCGCGCTTTACGCGCAACTTGGCCGATGGAGGCGGGCCGATCATCGCCGCCAGCGACTACCTCAAGGCCGTGCCCGACGCCCTGGCGCGCTGGGCGCCGCGCCGCATGCAGGTCCTCGGTACCGACGGATTCGGCCGCAGCGACACTCGCGAGGCTCTGCGCGACTTTTTCGAAGTCGATGCCCGCCACATCGCCTTCGCCGCCGTCGCGGAACTCTACCGCGACGCAGCCCTGCCGGCCGCCGACGTCGAGCGCGCCCGCAAAGAGCTTGCAATCGATCCCGATCGGCCGGATCCAGTCTGCTGTTGATCCCGCCATCGACGCCCGCTGGCTCGAGGAGACAATGGTCATGATCCACGAAGTCCGACTGCCCGAACTCGGCGAGAACATCACAACGGCGACCGTCGTCGAGGTACTCGTCACTGCTGGCGACCAGGTCGACGAGGACCAGGGGCTGCTCGCCCTCGAAAGCGACAAGGCCGAGTTCGAGCTGCCCTCGCCGGTGGCGGGCAGGGTCGCCGAGATCTTAGTCGCCAAGGGCGATGAGGTCGCCGTCGGTCAGGTCCTCGCACGCATCGAGACGCACGCGGGCGCCGGTGCCGGTGCTGCCGGGCAAGATGGAGCGGCCGAAGCTCCCAGCCCCGGGGCAGCCGAGACGTCGAGCGCCGCAGCGGCCAACCATGCCGGCAGCGACACGGTCGCAGCAGCACACTCAGCTCCGGCCGCAGCCGACGGCAGCGAGGCCGGCACGGCTGAACCCGTGAAGGCCCAGGCCCGCCCGGCCGACGAGCAAGCAACCGTCGGCACCCCAGCTCAAGCGGCAGAGCCTGAGGCCCAGACCGCGTCGAGCGCGACGACCGCTGGCCGGGGCACAACGGCGGGCGGCCCGGCCGAGGCGGGCGCCACCGGCGCGGCGCAAGCCGA
>CAZQYE010000323.1:0-2638 GCA_964597375.1 uncultured Myxococcales bacterium | reverse complement strand
CTACGCCACCTAAAACCCGATCTGATCCTCGTATCGCTTCCTCCGGCCGGCCTGAACGGGCCGCTCAAGGACATTCGTACCTACGGAATGAGCCTGTGCAGCATCACTGGGCTCGACAGCCTGACGGGGTACGCCGGCGGCCCGCCCATTCCCATGGAGAACGCCTTCGCCGACCCACTCGGCGGGATCGTCGGTGCGCTCGCTGCGTTGCTGGCGCTGCGATACCACCGCCTGACCGGTCGCGGGCAGCACGTCGATTGCTCCCAGCAAGAGGCGATCATGCAGCTCATTGGACCGGCATACATGGACTACGTCCTAAACGGCCGGGTCGCCGGACCGAGGGGCAACCGACACCCACTCGGCGCAGCCGCACCGCACGGCGTGTTTCCCTGCAAGGGAGAAGATCGGTGGATCGCCATCGCAGTGTTTACCGACGAGGAATGGCGGGCACTGGCCAAGGCAATGGGTCGCCCCGAGTGGACCGCCGAGTTCGACGATCGGCGCCGGCGCATCGACGGCATCGATCGTCTACACGAAAAGCTGGCCGAGTGGACACGCGGCTTCGACGATTACGAGCTGGCGCGCCAGCTTCAGCACCGCGGTGTTGCGGCCACGCCGGTACTGAGCGTCGCCGACCTTCTCGACGACGAGCACTACCGTGCCCGCGCAACGTTCATCGAGGTAACGCACCCGCTTGGGTTTCGCGAGACGATCTACGGCGCGTACGTCAAGACGAGCGGCATGCACCCCCGCGTCGAACCGGGCCCCGTGATGGGCCGCGACAACGACCACGTGTTCCTCGAGCTGATGGGCATGCCCGAAGACCGCTATCGCACACTGATCAAGCAGGAGGTCATCTTCTAGTGGGCTCACTCAAAGACAAGGCGTGTATCGTCGGAATCGGCCAGACCGAGTATCGCCGGGCGAAGGTGCCCGACGGCACGAATCTGACGCTGCAACTCGAGGCGTGCCTGGCAGCGATCGAGGACGCGGGCCTCCGGGCGAAGGACATCGATGCGGTCCTGCCGTTCTTCGGGCTCGACATCGCCGAGGCCTTCGCTGTCAACCTCGGGATCGAGGACCTGCACTACCAAGCCACCTCGCACGTGGGCGGTGCCGCGCCCGGAGCCGCGTTGTGGAACGCCGCAATGGCCGTCAACGCGGGCATCGCCAGCCACGTGCTCATTCCCGGCGGCTGGTACGGCTACTCGGGAAGACGCGTCCGGCAGGTCGTTACGCAGGACCCCAACGCCATGTCCGGAGGACTCACGGCTCGCGACTACTACTTCCCCTACGGCCTGACGGCTCCCGTGCAGTGGTTTTCGTTCATGGCCCGCCTGCACATGGATCGCTTCGGCACCAAGCCCGAGCATCTTGGCGCCGTTGCGCTGGCCTGCCGCCGCCACGCTCAGCTCAACCCGGCGGCGATCATGCGCGGCAAACCGATGACGATGGACGAGTACCTCGCCTCGCCGATGATCTCGGACCCCTATCGATTGTTCGACTGCTCGCTCGAAGCCGACGGTGCGGCGGCGTTCATCGTCACCACCGCCGAGCGTGCCCGCGACTTGCGCCAGCCTCCCGTCTACTTGATGGGCTACGGCCAGGGCCAGCCCTATCCGCCCGACGACATCGTCACGCGCGACGATCCATTCCGCTTGGGACTGACGGCCGCCGCCCCCCGGGCTTTCGAGATGGCGGGCATCGGCCCCAAGGACGTGGACTTTGCCGAAATCTACGACCCGTTCACGTTCCAGGTCATTCAGCAGCTCGAAGAAGCCGGCTTCTGCGAGCGCGGCGAGGGCGGCGCGTTCGTCGAAGGCGGGCGCATCGAGCTCGGCGGCGAGCTGCCAGTGAACACCCACGGCGGCCTGCTCTCGGAAGCGCACGTTCTGGGCATGAATCACATGGTCGAGGCCGTGCGCCAACTGCGCGGGCAAGCCGGCGAGCGCCAGGTCGAAGGCGCCGAGATCGGCGTCGTCACGGGGTTTGGCGACTTCGGCGACGGCAGCTTCTGTATTTTGAGGCGCTAGTGTCCTGTCCCGGAAGTTCGTTGTTTTTGTCGGCGAGTCGTCGTTGTTCCTGGCAAGGCGCGACGACGAGGAATATCGAGAACGTTTCAAGGAGGGACAACGCAGCCAGCAACGACGAGGGCCGCCGGCAGATGTTAAGGAATCTCTGGGACCGGACACTAGCTCGAATGACGCATGAGCGCATCAGAAAACACGATGTTGCGCCTGCTGGGCCGGGCGCACCAGCGAACACAGCCGTCACCCCGGCAACTAGCGAGCCATCGCGTGCGCCCAAGCACCGCTCACGCTACGGGCGCCCGCGGAGCGCTCGAGCTGGGTGCGCCCGCGGAGCGATCGAGCCGCGCGTGCTCGCACGTGGCTCAACCGTGTCTGGTCGCTTGCCGCAGCAGCGCCGTCGGACGCGAGCCGACAAGCATACTCGAGCCACGAAGAACCGGCAGGCGAATCGCTCTCGACTGCCCGGGGAGCCTCAGCAAGACCCACTGCCCGGCGGCCGGCGAGCATCGAAGAAGGCGAGCTCGGAGACGGCCCGACGAAAAAGGCCGATCCCGGGTTGCGTTTCCCGCCCACGGCAGCGCCCGGTTTGCCAGCGGGCGGAACGAGAC
>CAZQYE010000322.1:0-2638 GCA_964597375.1 uncultured Myxococcales bacterium | reverse complement strand
TACAGCGCCGCGTCGGCGGGAACCTCGGGCAGCTCGCCGAGGCTCTGATCGATCTGCTGATCGCTCAGCTCGAAGTCCTCGAGGGAGCCGGACAAGTACGCGTCGTAAGCAGCTAGATCGAGGTAGCCGTGACCGGAGAGGTTGAACAGAATGCACTTCTCCTCGCCGGTCTCGCGACAGCGGATCGCCTCGTCGATCGCGGCCCGCACGGCGTGCGCCGTCTCGGGAGCCGGGATGATGCCCTCGGTCCGCGCAAACAGAACCGCCGCTTCGAACACCGCATTCTGATGGTAGGCGACGGCATCGAGCAGCCCCTTGTGCCTGAGCCACGAGACCTGCGGCGCCATGCCGTGATAACGCAGCCCGCCGGCGTGAATCCCCGACGGAACGAAGTTGTGGCCGAGCGTAAACATCGGCGCCATCGGTGCCATTCCCGCCGTGTCGCCGAAGTCGTAGGCAAAGCGCCCGCGCGTCAGGCTCGGACAGGCGGCCGGCTCGACGGCGAGCAGGCGGGGGCCTTTTCCGGCGATCGTCTCGGCGGCGAACGGAAACGTCCGCCCGGCGCAGTTCGACCCGCCGCCGGCGCAACCGATGACGATGTCCGCGCGGTCTCCGGCGAGCTCGAGCTGCTTGCGCGCTTCCAGGCCGATCACGCTCTGGTGCAAGCAAACGTGCCCGAGCACGCTGCCCAACGAGTAGTGCGTCCCCTCGTCTTGCGCAGCAATTTCCACCGCCTCGCTGATCGCGATTCCAAGCGATCCCGTGCAGTCGGGATCCTTTTCGAGAACCGCACGACCGAAGTTCGTCTCCGGCGACGGCGACGGCACGACCGAGGCGCCCCAAGTGTGCATCATCGTCCGGCGGTACGGCTTTTGCTCGTAGCTCACGCGCACCATGAACACCCGGCACTTCAGACCAAACATGCTGGTTGCGAACGCCAGGCTCGAGCCCCACTGTCCGGCGCCGGTCTCGGTCGAAAGGGTCGTGATCCCCTCGGCGGCGTTGTAGTAAGCCTGCGCCAGGGCAGTGTTCGGTTTGTGCGACCCCGGCGGGCTCACCGACTCGTTCTTGAAGTAGATGCGCGCCGGTGTCTTGAGTTCGGCTTCCAGATTGAGCGCCCGCACGAGCGGCGTCGGCCGCCAGATCGAGAGCTTCTCGCGCACCGGCTGCGGGATCTCGATCCAGCGTTCGGTCGAGACCTCCTGCTCGATCAGCGCCATCGGGAACAGCGGCCGCAAATCATCGGGACCGATCGGCTGTCCCGTGGCCGGATGGCGGAACGGAGGCGGCGGCTCAGGCAAGTCGGAGTTCAGGTTGTACCACGCCTCGGGAATGTCCTTCGTCGAGAGCAGAATCTGTTTATCCGTCATTGTCTTTCCTACCTATCGCGCCGCCATCATCGCCAGCCCGACTCCGCGACCGTCTGCACACACCCGGCGGCGCAGCCGGGCATCGCAGAATTTCCCCGCCTCAGGTGAAGTGGTGCGTCCAGCGTAGCTGAAACACGTTGCTCTCCGACCTGTTCTCGGCTTCGGTTTCGAAGAAGACGTTGAAGAACAGGTGGTCATGCTGCGAGAAGTGATAGACCAGGCCCGGTCCGATCGCGAACACTTGCTCGCGTGAGGCCGGCACCTCGACACCCGCCTGCTCGGAGTTGCTCACTTGCTCCAGCCAGTAGCCGTTCACGCCCACTCGCAAGCGGTGCGGCAGCACTTCGTAGGCCGCCGCGAAGTTGGCGTGCAGCGCCTGCCCCGGCTTGACGTTCGTGTCGTGGTTCTCCCCCACCCACAGGTAGTGAAAACGCCACGAGGCCGTCAGACGCGGATGCAGCCACACGGTTCCCGCCCAGTACGGGTCGATCGAGAACATGTTGAAGCCGGGATTGAGCGAACGGGTCTTGCTATAACGCCCCGTCGGCAAGTTCGCGGCGAACTCGAACCGGTGCATGAACAGAGGACCCTTTTTGCCCATGATCGGGTCCCACTGCAGAAACGTTCCCACGTATAGGTCGCCGAACCCGGGACTGTTCTCCGTAACACCGAGCGGGTTGTTGTCCGCGACCTCGATCCATAGGGCCGGGATAATCAAGTCGAGCCCGACGTCGGCGCCCAGGACCTTCTTATCGCTCTGATAGATGAACTGGCTGAGGCTCAGCCACACGTCGATGTCGGGCGTCCCCGGAGGCGGCCCACTACCGTCGGGCCCGGCCAGCTTGTGGACGTTCCAATACTGAACGTACTGCTGGAAGTACAGGCCGCGCCCCGCCGGTGGCCCGCCGTCGAGAAACGTCGTAAAACCGAGATTGACAGCCGGCAGATCGTAAGCGGCCGCCGAAGCGGCTGCCCCTGCCAAGGCCACCGTGCACACCAAGACCCTCGCCGCGCGCGTCAGTTTCATCAGGTCGTACCCCTCGCCTGGAATGTATCGGCCCGACCCGAGCACCGTGAACGCGGCAGGACGGCGCCCGCCGGGCGCGGCGACTATAGCCGCCGGCCACACAAGAGAAAAGACGCGGCGGGTCAAGCACCGCAATACGCTAGTAAGGCACAGCCTGCCTCGAGACGTCGCACTTCACGGCGGAAGCGGTTGAAGCGAATCTCGCGCCCGCACACACCGGCCGCGACAGCCCGGCCACACC
>CAZQYE010000321.1:0-2650 GCA_964597375.1 uncultured Myxococcales bacterium | reverse complement strand
TCTCCCGCGCAAAGCGTGCCGCCTCGATCGGAAAGTTCGAGGCGAACACCCCGACCCCGAACTCGTGGGTCACGTCGCTGTCGCGGTAGTAGCCGTTTCCGGCCACGTACACGATCAAGTAGACACCGGCAGCCGCGACCGCCGCGGCCACCGGTGGCGCCGCTGCAGCGGCACGCCGGCGCAGCCCCTCGGGCAACCGATCGGCGATCGTCGCCAGAGCCGCGGCGACCACGGGAATCGCACCGAAGGCGAAAAGCCCAATGTTGCGCCGGGCCATCACCGAAAGGTAGGCGATCGCCACGAACACGGCGACGCCCGCCGCATCAAAGCCACGGCACCGCCTGCCGCCGCGGCTCACGACCACGATCACCAGAGCGATCGCGACCGCGAGACAGGACAAGTAGAACAACGATTGATAGGCGCCGATGGAAAACGTCGGGTAGTACGAAGAAAACGGCCGGCGAAACTCGCCAATGGCTTGAAACACGCCGTGGCTGCCGTTGATCCGCGACCACAGATGGAACGGAAATAGCGTTCCTCGAATCCCGTATGGGTTGATGGCCGTAACGAGGACCGCGATCGCCGAGGCCGCGAGAATCGTCTTGCGCGCGCCTTCGGCGGTCTGCGGCCGGAGGGTCCGCGGCAGCAACCCGAGCGCCGAAAGCAGTTCGGCACCCGCCCGGCAGGCAAGACAGAACAGTCCGACGATGAACAGGGCGTGCGTGTTCACCCACGCGAGCATCAGGACGGGCGCCCACCACCATCGCCTCCGGTCGGCCGCGTCGTCGAACAACGCCAGCCACAGCGCCAATTCGAAGAAGACGAACGAAAACATTTCCGGACGAATGAGGAAGCGCTCCTGACCGACGAGCAGCGCCCAGCCGACGAGCAACGCGGTCGCCACCGGACCGAGGTTGGCGCGGACGTTGCGCACCAGCAGCCATACCGCGATGGTGAAACACAGCGCCGCAAACAGGCACACGGCGACTTCGCCGCCGGCGCGATGACACCCGTAGAGCAGCACGTCGTAGGCCCATTGCAGGTTCGTCCACGGATGATCGGGAACGGTGAAAGAAAGCGTGTCGGTGTGCGGAACGCGCAGATTGGAGACGATCCAGCGCCCCGAGGCCAGATGCCACCAAGTGTCGAAGTCGTCGAGCTTGCGCAAGGCGAGAACGAAGCCGAGCGCAACGGTCAGCCCGGGCAACGCGCCCGCGATCCCGCGCGCGGCTCGAGCGAGCAAGGATTCGCTCGTGCCTGCGTGCTCGGAGGGCCGTCCGGTCATCAGACGCCCGTCAGACTCCCGCCGACGCCTGCGCCGACGAGGCTGCGGCGTGCCGCCGTGCCCAAGCGTCGGCTTCGAGCAACTGTGCAACGTCGTGGTACTCGGCGGGCTGGTGGTCGTCCATCGCCCTGCGAATGATCTCTGCGATTTCGGTGAAGCGAATCTGTCCGTCGAGGAACCTGGCCACCGCGACTTCGTTCGCCGCGTTGGCGACGGCCGGCATCGTTCCGCCTTCGGCGAGCGCGCGGTAGGCGAGATCGAGACAGGGAAAGCGCACCGGGTCGGGATGCTCGAAGGTCAGGGCCCCGGCTTCGGCCAAGTCGAGCCGGGGCAAATGGCCCAAGTCGAGCACGTCCGGGTACGCGAGGACGTGGGCGATCGGAATCGTCATGTCGGGAATCGCCATCACGGCGACGAGAGAGCCGTCCCGGTACTCCACCATCGAGTGCACGATGCTCTGCGGGTGGACGACGACGCTGATCGCCTCGGGCGGCACGTCGAACAGCCAGCGCGCCTCGATCACTTCGAGGCCCTTGTTCATCATCGTCGCCGAGTCGATGGTGATCTTCGCGCCCATGTCCCAGGTCGGATGAGCGAGTGCTTCCTCACGGGTGACCGCCGCAAGCTCTTCGCCGCTGCGGCTGCGGAACGGCCCGCCCGAAGCCGTCAGCACGAGGCGGCGCACGTGATCGCGCCTGCGTCCTTCGAGCGCCTGGAAGATCGCGTTGTGTTCGCTGTCCACCGGAAGGACCCGCGCCCCACTCGCCTCGGCGCGCTTGCGCACGAGCTCGCCGGCCACGACCATCACTTCCTTGTTCGCCAGCCCGACGTCGATTCCGGCGTCGATGGCGGCCAGCGTCGGCTCGAGCCCGGCGGCGCCGACCATCGCCGACAGCACGAGATCGGCACCGCTACCGGCCGCAACCGCCGCCAGACCTTGCTTGCCCGAAAGCACCTCGGGGCCGCCCCTTCCGAGTTGCGATCGCAGCCGATCGGCGTCGGCTTCTCGGGCGATCGACACCACGGCCGGCCGAAAGCGCTCGATCTGCTGCGCCAGCACACCCACCTGGCGACCGGCCGCGAGCGCGACGACGTCGAAGCGTTCCGGAAAGCGGGCGATCAACTCGAGAGCGGTCGTTCCAATGGAACCGGTCGATCCGAGAATGGCGATCTTCTTTCTGCGGCCCGAAGCGCCCACGTCTACCGCTCTTAGTCGCGGCCGGTGCTGCTGTCAACGCGGCGCCAGATCGTAGCGCCTGCCGGCCGTCCGCGTTAGCTTGGCCCGTCTTGCAACCGGCGATCACGAGCGACAGCGGGACTTTTCACCGGCGGCATCGCCGCACGGCCGCGGTACGACTCCTTGCC
>CAZQYE010000320.1:0-2680 GCA_964597375.1 uncultured Myxococcales bacterium | reverse complement strand
CTGCGTCCCCTCCAAGGGGGTCATCCGCGCGGCGCGCGCCTGGCACGAGGTCGCCCACGGCGCTCGCTTCGGCGCTCCCCGCGCAAGCGGATCCGGTGACTTTGCAGCCGCGATGGAACGCATGCGCCGGCTGCGCGCCGAGATCAGCCCTCACGACAGCGCCAAACGGTTTCGCGAACTCGGCATCGATGTCTTCCTCGGCAACGGCCGTTTCGTCGGCCCCGACGCCGTGGCCGTCGGCAATGCCGTCCTGCGCTTTCGCCGCGCCGTGATCGCAACCGGTGCGCGCGCCACCGGCCTCCCGATCCCAGGCCTCGACGAGGCGGGATACCTGACCAACGAGACGATCTTCTCTCTTACCCAGCTGCCGCGCCGCCTTGCCGTCATCGGCGCGGGGCCGATCGGCTGCGAGATGGCCCAATCGTTCGCCCGGTTCGGTAGCCAGGTGACGATTCTCGATGCCGGCGAGCACGTGCTGCCACGCGAAGACCCCGATGCCGCCCTGATCGTCGAACGATCGCTCGAACGCGACGGGGTCCGCTACATATCAAGCGCCCGGATCTCGTCGGCCCGCCGCAACGAGGACGGCAGCCGCACGATCGCTTATGTCCGCGATGGAAAAGAGTGCGAGGTCGATGCCGACGAGATTTTGGTCGCCGTCGGCCGCGCCCCCAACGTCGAGGGGCTCGGCCTCGAGCAGGCCGGCATCGCCTACGACCGCAGTGGAGTCGCCGTCGACGACCGGCTACGGACCAGCAACAAGCGCGTGTTCGCGTGCGGAGACGTGGCGTCGAAGTACAAATTCACGCACGCCGCCGACGCCCAGGCGCGAATCGTCATCCAAAACGCCCTGTTTTTCGGGCGCGCCCGTGCCAGCCGTATCGTCATGCCGTGGTGTACGTACACTAGTCCCGAGATCGCCCACGTCGGCATGTACGCTCGCGATGCCGAAGCCGCCGGCATCGAGGTCGACACACTCACCGAACCCCTATCGAGCACCGACCGGGCGGTACTCGACGGCGAAGACGAAGGATTTCTGCGCATCCATCTAAAGAAAGGGACCGACAAGATCCTCGGCGCGACCCTGGTCGCCGCCCACGCCGGCGACATGATCGGCGAGCTGGCGCTGGCAATCACCGCCGGCGTCGGCCTCGGCAAGATCGCGCAGACCGTCCACCCCTACCCCACCCAAGGCGAGATCGTGAAGAAGGCCGCCGACGCCTGGCGCCGCACCAAGCTCACGCCAACCGTCAAGAGAATCTTCGGGGCTTATTTTCGGATCCTGTAGCAGTCCGGACCCACCGAGCCCCGGTCGCCCCCTGCGACGGCGATCATTCGCACTTCGCCGCTTCAGAGTGGGAACTGCTCGCCCAGCATTTCTTCCGAGACCTTCCACAGCCGCTTGGCGGCATCCGCGTCGAGAGCGTAGGAACGCACGCCGCACGTCGCGTCTTCGGCGTCGTTGCCAGTGGATTTGCGGATGCCCGCGACGACCGACTCGCCCTTGGCCATGTCGCGAGCCGTCACCACGACGCGCGCCCCCTTGGCGGCCAGTGCCCGGGTGGTTTCGGCGCCCAGGCCCCCCGAACCCCCGGTGACCAGCGCGAGTGTTCCGCTAAGGTCGATGCCTTCGAGGACCTCGTCGGTGGTGGTGTCGTGACCGAAGCGATCTCGCGGCGAAGCGCTCATGAAGCTCCTCCTTCGCTTTACATCACGTCGAGGACCAGGCTGGTCGCTCCCACATTCGGAACGAACTGACTTCCACCGCCGGCGTCGGTACCGGTTACGGAGGAAAATCCTCCACTCGACGAACCGTAGGTCATTACCGTGAAGCTCGAGCCGTTGGCCGGGACGTAGCCGCCGGTCCGGTCGATGTTCAAGGTGCCGGCCAGGTTTGCCGCCCCGGTGACCGAGACCAGGCCGTTGTTGCTGTCACCGGCCACCTCTACCGTGAAGGTTCCCACCGAACCTTGCGTGAACCCGTTTGGCGCGATGACCGTTACCCCGGCACGGGCGTCGACCGTGCCGCCCAGGATCGCACCGCCTTTGAGGTTCCAGCTTCCCGTCGTGGCGTCGAGCAGCAGGTCGGCCGAGTTGCGAGCAGCAGCACGGCGGTAACGCAGAAACTCGACGTGAGCACTGGCGCGAAAAAACGGCCTAATGTGGCTGAGTTCACGGGTACCCCCTGCTTCTGCGGGTCGCATCGTTCGCCCCCGCGGCCTGCGAACCCTAGACGGTTTCGTTCCGTCCGGCAAGGGGTTTTTTTTGCCGGCGAAGACCATGCCGGAAACGGAGCAAGGCCCCCTGATTCAGCAGGAGCTGCAGACCCGCTCGACGTTCTGGCCAACAGCGGCTTTGAGAATCAGCAGTGCATCCGTTGCAGTGATGCCGCTCGAGATGTTCACGTCGCAGCGGCACATCTCGCACGAGCTGAGGCCCACCGCCGCCTGGAGTGCGCGCAAGGCGTCGGTGGCAGTGATGTCCGCGCCGCCTACGGGATCGCCGCTGCCGTCGGTGTCGCCGCAGTTGTATCCGTTGATGACACCCCCCGCCAGTACCGTGATTTCGGCAAAGTCCGGGGCGGCACCGCCGGCGTCGATGACGCGCACTGTCGTTTGAACGACGCCGCTCGCCGGCTGAACGAATCCCGGCGCAAAGGATACGAGCAGTGTTCCCGAGG
>CAZQYE010000319.1:0-2691 GCA_964597375.1 uncultured Myxococcales bacterium | reverse complement strand
TCAGACCGGTGATCGTGCCGTCGTTCTTGACCGCCAGGGAGACTTCGTAGTGGCGGTCCCAGGACTGACTGCCGCCGGCTACGAGGTATTCCATGCGGTCTTCGGTCCACTTGATCGGCCGGCCGCCGGTCTTGCGCGACAGCATCGCCGTGACGAAGCTGCCGCGGAAGCCGCCCTTGCCCCCAAAGCTCCCGCCGTGGGGTTGGGCAATGACACGCATCTTGTGGCTCGGAATGCCGAGGACCGTCGCAATGCCCATGGCCGCGTGCGATTGCGACTGCACAGCCGCCCAGCAGGTAAGGCTTCCGTCGACCGGGTCCCACTTGCTGATCACGCCGAAGGTTTCCATTGGGTTGGCGCCGAGACGGTGCCAGCGGAGCCGCTCGGTAAATACGTGATCCGCTTCGGCGAACGTCCGCTCGAGATCTCCCCATTCGAAGTTCTTTGCGAGCATCACGTTGCTGCCGTGCTCTTCGAATAGCAGCGGCGCATCCGGCTCGATCGCCTTGCGCGCGTCGACGACGACCGGCAACGGTTCGTACTCGACTTCGATGAGTTCGAGCGCATCCTCGGCGATGTAGCGGCTCTCGGCCGCCACGGCCGCAACCGGCTCCCCGACGAACCGCACCTTGTCGGGCGGCAGGCAGTAGTCTCCCCAGCCCTCCGGCACGCTCGGAATCGGATTGGTCATCGCTTTGGCGTCTTCACCCGTGACGATGGCGACGACGCCGGGGAGCTTCTCGGCCTTGCTCGTGTCGATCGATTTGATCCGCGCGTGCGCGTAAGGGCTGCGCAGGAATGCGCAGTGCAATAGGCCAGGCTCCGTGAGGTTGTCGATGAACGGCGTGCGGCCGGTCACCAGGTGCGGGTCTTCGACGCGGTGGACCTGCTTGCCGACAAAGCGCGGCGCGCTTGCAGGAAGGTCTTCGAAACTGTGCGGGTGGCGTGTGGTCGTCATGGTCAGGCCGCCGTGGCGCCGGATGCGCGCATTTTCTCGGCCGCGATGCGAACCGATTCGAGAATCGACTGGTACCCGGTGCAGCGGCAGATCTGCCCGCCGAGCATGTCACGGATGTCCTCGTCGCTCGGGTCGGGCTTGTCGCGCAACAACTCATAGACGGCCATCAAGAAACCCGGCGTGCAGAACCCGCACTGCAGGCCGTGCCCTTCGATGAACGCCTGCTGGATCGGGTGCAGCTCGGCCCCCGATGCAAGTCCTTCGACGGTCATGATGTCGGCGCCGTCGGCCTGCACGGCAAGCATCAGGCAGGAACGAACCGTGCGGCCGTTGAGCAGGATCGTGCACGCGCCGCACACACCGTGCTCGCAGCCCACGTGCGTGCCGGTCAGTCCGAGCTCCATGCGCAGGAAATCGACGAGCGTCATGCGCGGCTCGACTTCACGCTCGTAGACTTGTCCGTTGACCGTCAGACGAATCGGTTTCTTGCTCACGACGCCATCCTTTCGATCGCCTGCTTGAGGGCTCGGCGCACCATGACCCCGGCGAGGTGCTTTCGGTAGTCAGCCGAGGCATGGACGTCGGAAAGCGGATCCTCGACTTCGTCGTATGCTTTGTCGCCGGCCGCCTCGATGAGCGTGTTATTCGGCCGTTCGCCGGCCAGGAGCTGCTCGGTGGCGGTGGCCCGAAACGGAGTCGGCCCGACACCGAACAACGCGATACGCGGGTTTTTGATCGCGCCGCTGTCGCTCTCGAGGGTGACGGCGGCTCCCGCCAGAGCGAAGTCGCCCGCGCGGCGGGCAAACTCGACGAAGCCCCAGCCGGCGCCGGCCGGAAGCGCGGGAAAACGAACCTCGGTGAGAACTTCGGCCGTGTCGAGGCAAGTGGTCAAGTAGCTGACGAAGAAGTCTTCGGCCGAGACCTGACGTGCGCCGTCGGGGCCACGCACGGTCATCTCGGCGCCGAGAGCGATCGCAACGGCTGGGTACTCGGCGGCCGGGTCGGCGTGGGCGATCGAGCCTCCCACGGTGCCGCGGTTTCGAATCTGCGGGTGGGCGATGAATCGGGTGGCGGCATGCAAGAGCGGCTGTCGCTCGGCAACGAGCGCCGACAGTTCGACGTCCCGCTGGCGCGTGAGCGCGCCGATTACGACCGAGCCGTTCTCTTCGCGGATACCGTCGAGGCCCGCTACGCGGTTGAGATCGACTAGGAGCGCCGGCCGAGCCAACCTCATGTTGAGGAGCGGAACCAGGCTCTGCCCACCGGCGATGACTTTGCCCTCGCCGTCGCTACCGGCCAGCGCCGAAATCGCCTCGTCGAGGGAAGCGGCTGCCACGTATTCGAATGCTGCTGGCTTCATCGCGCTCCTTCGCTGCGCCGCGCGCTTGGCGGCCGCCCGGGACCCCCCGGCAATGGTCCGGCAGCCAGACTGGAACGTGTTTCAGTCGCGCCATTCTACGACTCCCCCAACCCCACGCAAGCGGGTCGCCCCCGCGCCCTTGACAGGGATAAGCACCTTTTCCAAGTCCTTGAAATTACGAGAGACGAAAGCCTAAATCGTGGGGAAAACGGCCGGCACGGCAAGCGCTCCTGGCCTCACTGCCAGTTGCACGCCGGACGGTCTGAGCACCGCCTCATTGCTGCCGGCGGTTATGCCCCGGACCGTGTACGCACGGAGCTCACCACGGGCCACACCCAAGCATCGTACCGCGCGCCTATTACGCTTACCTCGG
>CAZQYE010000318.1:0-2727 GCA_964597375.1 uncultured Myxococcales bacterium | reverse complement strand
AGGCGGGTGCCTGCCGGGATGCGAAGGTTCGTGCGAGCAGTGCTGCACCGGTGCCAGCCTGATCGCCTGCTACGATGCGCAGAACATTGCGGCCGCGCAGTACACCGCGCCGGAAGGCCCGACCAAGGTTGGACCGGCGTCGCTGCCGCCGCCGAGCTACTGGGATTTTCTGAGTCACCTCGCCAACCCGCCCGCCGGTGAAGAGGAGCGGTACCCGGCGCTTACGGCCAGCCTCATTCGCGACGGCAACGGAGACTACGTTCTAAAGCACCTCACCAATCCCAACTGGGCGCCGAACGATTGGGAGGCGAACTGGGTGCTCAACATGGATCCGGACCTGGCCGGTGGCTACGCCGAATGGACACGGGTGGCGATCATCGACGCGGCGTTCGCGTCGGCCCAAGCAACCGGCGGGGTGCTCGATGCGGTCCAGTTCGACAACTTCATGAGCGCGCCGGCGATCGATCTGGATCCGGCGCACCTGGCGCTTGCGGATCACACGCTCGCCTACGATCCCAATACCTATCAGCCCGGCATCCACACGATGGCCTCGACGCTGGAATACCTGTCGTGGCTGCGCGGGTACCTCGATTCGACCTACTCGAGCAGTGTAGGCATGAGCGCGAACACGTGGGGAATCGGAACGCTCAACTTCCTGGCACCGTTTCTCGATGCAATGGCGAACGAGACGAGAGGCCCGGGGGCGACGAACTTCTCGCGCGAGCTGATCGAGTACCGGCGCACGATCGCCTACCACAAGCCTCTCGGCTCGCCTTGGCAGCGCCCCAACGTCACCGTGGCCGATGCCGAGGACTATGCGGAGCTAACGCTTTTCTACGGAATGTCGGCCTCGCGGGCCGAGCACGGGGCGAACTGGGAAGAAGGCGCAGAGGCCGTTCTCGATGCAGCACGCGAGACGCTCGAGCGGTTCTGGCATCTGGGCTGGGAGCCGGAAACGCACGCATCGACGGGTGACCCCGAGGTATGGGTTGAGCGCTTCGGGTCGGCGTTTACGGCACCGCGCGACAGCATCTACTTTACGGTACACAACTCGGCCGGCGCCTACCGCAGCTTTGCGCTGTCGATCGATACGGCGGCGCTCGGCCTTCCTTCGGGTTCGTCCGTCGTCGTCAAGGACGCCCGCAGCGGCGCGACTCTCGGGTCGTGGACGTACAACGACCAACTGACGATCACCGAGGGTGCCGAAAGCAAGCGAACCCGGGTGATTCGTTTGATGGCCCCCGGCTGCAGCGCAACCGAGCTGCGGCTTGCCAAGCTCTCCTTCAAGCCCAAGCCTTCGAGCGACGCCGTTCGCCTCAAGGGATCGTTCGCGCCGCCTGCGACTGAGCCGGACTTCGTCGGGAGCGCCGTGCGGTTGGTTCTCTTCGACCGGGACGGGGACGTCTACGCACCGGAAATCCCGGCTGGCGGATTTACGGCCAGCTCAAACGGAAAGCGGTTCCGGTTCAAGGATCGCGACGGCACCGTCGCCGGTGGGCTGCGAAGCGCGGTGTTCCGCCGCCGGAGCGACGGCAGCTACCGCTGGTCGGCCAAGGCGAAAGAAATCGTGCTCGATGGGGCCGACCGCCGGTACTTGGACGTACTCATCGAAGTGGGCGGCGACTGCTGGGCCGACAGCCGCAACTGCGCGCTGTCACCGAGCGGCCGCAAGCTCGTCTGCCGCCCGTAGAAAACGGTAAACCCGCGAGAACGAACATTCGTGTCCGAGTAGAGCGTCTGGCCTGCGTAGCAAACGAACAACCCGAGGGCGACGCAGCATCGGCGCCCGAGCCAAGTCACTGCCGTCGCGACTGAACCCACCGTTTAGGAGAGGAGCGTCAGTGGCCGAGCAGGGCGTCTGCCGTCTCAACGAACCGGGTCGCCAGTTCGATCGCGCGCGTGGACTGCGCAGCAGAGAACGCTTCCCCGGGAGTGCCCGTCTCGAGGCCGTTTGGGTAACGTGCCGGGATGTAGAACAGATCGAGCTCGCGAGCATCGTCGACGAGCCGATCGAGCCGGGGCTCGCGCGGGTCGAGCCGTTCGATGAGTGAACGAATGTTGTGCCCGATGACGGCGCGGGCGCCGCGGGCGAAGTGCAACGCCTTGACCGCTTTCTCGGCGCTCTGTTGGGCATAGAAGCAGGCAGGCGCGTGATACCCCCCCGCCGCAGCGTGACGGCTGAACTCGAGATCGTCCCGCGCGGCGGCGAGCCAGCGCCGGGCTTCAGTCGCTGCGTCGTTGATAGATCGTCACCCCCTCGCGCACGAGTGCCTCGAACACTCCATACCCTCTCTGCATTCCCCGGTCGAACTCCTCGGGCGTGTAGACGAGCAGGTCGACGGCGACGGGCAGGGACTCGACGAGATCCCGAAGCAGCGAGCCGCGCTCGAGCATCGGCAGGTCGGTGGGCAGGACGACGGCCAGATCGAGGTCCGAGTAGCCGTCGGCCTCGCCCCGGGCCCAAGAACCGAAGGCGACGGCTCGCAGTGCACCCGCCCGCTCGAGAGAAGGTGCGGCCAGCCGCGCGAGTTCCTCGAGCGTGTGCGCCGCGTCCTTACGTACGATGACGACGTCGTCGCCCATCCGTTGAATGCTAACCCAAGAGCGGCTTTCGGGCGAGCGTGTTCCGGCGAACCGGCGAAAAGACCGGGCCGTCTCTCGGCTTGCCGCCCCGACGGCGGCTCGGGCTACAACCAGCCCGATTCGGCCGCGGCCGTTTCGGTTTTC
>CAZQYE010000317.1:0-2728 GCA_964597375.1 uncultured Myxococcales bacterium | reverse complement strand
TGTCGGCACTTTTCGGCGTAAAGTGACGACATGGGTGGCAGCATTCCACGGCTGTTTCAGCTGCCGCCGCGACGATTCACGCCTCGGCAAACGTTGCACCCGTTGCCCGGGCGGCGGCGATCAAAGGGGAGTTCCTGGGAACGAGCCGTGGGCGTCCGGCTACTGCGGACAGTGCCACGCTGGTGATCCGCCCGCGCCGCAGTGCAACCATGCGGCCGAATTCGCCGCGGGCCACGAGCTCGGCGGCATGGGTACCAAACGCCGTTGCGAGAATCCGATCGAAAGCGGTCGGTGTTCCTCCTCGTTGTACGTGACCAAGGACGGTCACCCGCGTTTCGAGGCCCGTTGCGGCCGTGATGTCCTGTGCCACCTTACGTCCGATTCCGCCTAGTCGAACGGGGTCGCTTGCATCTCCCGGTTCCGTGTGAGCGACAAACCGGCCACCCTTGGGCCTGGCACCCTCGGCTACGACTACGATCGTGAAGCGGCGGCCTCTCCCGCTGCGTTTGATACAGCGTTCGCACACGCGCTCGAGCACGTAGGGAAGCTCGGGCAACAAGATCACGTCGCCGCCCGACGCCAGGGCTGCTCGCAGTGCGAGCCAGCCTGCGTAGCGTCCCATTGTCTCGACGACCATGACGCGGTGGTGCGACATCGCTGTCGTGTGAATGCGGTCGATCGCCTCTGACGCGATTGCAACCGCCGTGTCGTGTCCGAACGTCTGATCCGTACCGCGCAAGTCGTTGTCGATCGTCTTGGGGACGCCCACCACCGGCAGTCCCTTACGGGCCATGCCATGTGCCACCGTGTGTGTGCCGTCCCCGCCGATTGTGACGACTGCGTTCAGGCCCAGCCGTTTGGCCGTTCGCAGCGCATCGTCCGAGCGGTCGGAAAAGGAAATGGAGCGACCTCGTCGCCGTGGGTACCTGAATGGGTTTTCCTTGTTCGTCGTTCCCAGGATCGTGCCACCCTGCGTCAGGATGCCCGAGACATCGTCAATATCGAGTGGCTGCGTATGATTCTCGACCAGCCCTCGAAAGCCATCGAGAATCCCGATGACCTCGAAGCCGCATTGAAGAATCAAACTCTTGGTGACCGCGCGAATGACTGCGTTCAAGCCCGGACAATCACCTCCTGCCGTGAGCACGCCGATTCGTTTTCTTCGTCGAGGCACGTTGAACTTTCTCCTTGGATGCAGAGTCGAGAGCGCCGTCTGGACATTGCGACCGCGGTTCTTTGCCGGGATGCGTACGACACTGTTGCAGAAATACTCACATGGAGCACAAAGGAAGCAATCTCTGCACGGTCGCGACGCCTGTTTCGAACCTGACACCACATGAGCGTCATCTCCGGCTTTTTTTCGCTTGACAAAGGACCCCACTCTCGCCGAAACTTGCAATGGGCGGTGGCTCGCCGCCCGCCGTTGCCCTTGCGCCCGTTCGAGCGAGGGAATCCATGCGCGAAGCCGTGAGGAATGTCGTGTTTGGCTGCGCCGTTTGCGTCGCCGCTTGGTCGTTCGTTCTTATTAGTGGCGGCGCCGGCTGGGCCCAGACGATTTCAACCTCCGACGGCCTGTCGCTCAGCGTCGATTCTACAGGTCGCATTACCTCGGTCGCTGTAGGCGGCAGGGAGCTGGCCGCGGCGTCCGAGGCCGCGATTCTCATTCGCGATCTTTCGGGCGCGGGATCGGTCTTCACGCCGAACCTCGTCTACAACGGCGGCTTCGAGATCGACGACGGCGCGGGCGGGGCCGATGGCTGGTCGGTCTACCAAGCGACGAACGCGGGCGCGGTGCGGGTTGCAGACCAGCAGGCCGAAGGAGCGCACAGCGTATTCTTCGAGACCAACTCGGGGACGAGCGCAGGCGGCGTCGCCGTTTACCTTTCCTCGCCGTTTTCCGTGACCGCGGGTGCCCGCTATCGGCTCTCGGCCCAGACGCTGGCGCGCGACGGGTATCTCGCCCTGCGTCAAACGGCGCCCGAGTGGCAGCGCGAGGACTACTTGGACATTCTGGCCGGCAACGTTTCGGTCGGCGGTATCTACGTTGCCTGGTTCGATGATGCTTCGGCGCTGGGAACACCGATCGAGACGAACCTGGTTGCGCCGATGCATACGAACGCCTCGGCGTGGAAACGAATCACGGGCGAGACCGTTGCACCCCCGGGTGCCGTGAGCGCGCGGGTGGCGATCGCTGCGAAGCTGCTCGATGCAAAGGGCGAAGACGACGCCGTCTGGGTCGACGACGTGAGTGCGATCGTCAGCCCTGAGGTCGACGTGCCCGTGAGCGCAACGGTGACTCAGGCAGGTGGCGACCTCATTTTGACTGGAAGCGTTCCCGGCAGCGGCCTTGACGTCGATGTGACGCTGCATCCGCTAGCCGACCGGATCGAGGTTGCCGGACAAGTCACCGATACGACGGGAACGCCGCGTGCTCTCGAGATCGCGGTTCGTCTGCCCACCGATCTTGCAGGGTTTCTCTGGTGGGACGACATCAGCGCAAGCCGCACGATCTCGCCCGGGACGTCTTACGCCAATACGATCAGTGCCGTCGCGACGGGCAACCTGCCGCAGTCGCTTTATCCGCTGGCGGCGGTCGACGACGGCACCAGCGCCTTCGGTGCTGCCGTTCCCCTCGATGAGCCCCGTGTGGCGAGCTTTGCCGTCGACGATCAAGGACGCTTCGAAGTTCGCTTCCGCGTGGGGATCTCTCCCCAGGCGACCCGTCTTG
>CAZQYE010000316.1:0-2731 GCA_964597375.1 uncultured Myxococcales bacterium | reverse complement strand
TCCGCCGCTTCGACCCGCACGTTTTGTGGCGGGAAGTAGAGGACAAACGGGTCGATACGATCGCAATCGTCGGAGACGTGTTCGCCCGCCCGATGCTCGATGCGCTCGGGGAGCGCGCATACGACATTTCCAGCGTCCGCGTGATCATCTCCTCGGGTGTCGTCTGGTCCCCGGAAACCAAGCAGGGCCTCCTGCGTTACAACCACCGCATGGTCCTGGTCGACACACTCGGAGCGTCCGAAGCAACGGGATTCGGGACTTCGGTAACCACGGCCGAGAAGACCGTCCGCGCCGCGCGATTCAAAGTCGGAGCCCGCGTCAAGGTGTTCACCGACGACGGGCGCGAGGTGAAGCCCGGGAGCGGCGAACGGGGACGCGTGGCGCGTTCCGGAGCGATTCCCGTCGGGTACTACAAAGACCCGGAGAAGACCGCCGAGACCTTTCCCGTGATCGACGGCGTGCGCTATTCGATGCCGGGCGACTACGCAACGGTTGCCGCGGACGGCACGCTCGAGCTGCTCGGCCGCGGCTCGATGTGCATCAACACCGGTGGAGAGAAAGTCTTTCCTGAAGAAGTCGAAACGGTGCTGAAACGGCATCCAGCGGTCGCCGATGCCGCAGTCGTCGGACTTCCGGACCCGCGCTGGGGTCAGTCGGTCACGGCGCTCGTCGTCCTGCGCCCCGGCACCGAAGGAGCTGAGGAGTCGCGCCTTCGCGATTTCGTCCGCGACCACTTGGCAGGATACAAGGTCCCCAAGCGGATCTTCGCCGTGGACGAAATCAAACGCTCACCGGCCGGCAAAATGGACTACAAAGCGGCGGCCGAAACCGCCCGGCGCTTGGCCGAACGCGGGTGATACAGGAACGAATCTGCGCGCTCTGACGAAAACGTAACGCCGCGTCCGTCGCGCGCAGAGCACTTGCGCAAGCGAAGAACACTTCGGCGGCTAGGCAGCTTGGGGAGCGACGGTGCCGACAATCGGGCGATTTTTCCCCTTCCCATCAACCCCTGCGCAACCTAGCGAAATCGCGACGCTACTCGCCGGCCTTCCGTTCCCGATGCCGGCGCATACGCCGTGCCTCGTGATGTGCCACGCCCGGCACAAAAAAGGCACGCCTCTTGCTCCTAATCGCGGGTTGGAGGGACGCCGGCATGCCGAAGACGCAGCAGAAAGGATCGACCGTGGTCGAAGTGGCACTCGCCTCGGTCGTGCTGATCGTCTTGATCGCCGGCCTCATCGACTTCGGCCGCGTCGGCTACACGCGCTCGCGCCTGAAGTACGCCGTGAGCCAGGCCGCCCGCTTCGCGACGACCGGCAACACGATGGACGACCCATCCAATCCGGGACAGAAACTCAGCCGGCATGACTCGGTCATCACCTTGATCCGCTCTCTCAGCGGGCTGTCCGATCCTGCTCGGCTCACCGTGTCCATGCAGGCGGTCACGCCCGACGGGCGCACGATCCCCGGCGCCGGCGGGCCGGGCGACGTGGTCACGGTACGTGCAACGTACCGGCTCCAGCTCGTCGCTCCGTATCTCACGGCGATGTTCCCGGGCGGCGAGTTCGACATTTCGGCCGCTACCACGTTCCGCAACGAAGAGTTTCAAAGCCGCGCAGCCGGAGCCGGCCGACAGCGGCAATCCCGCTTAGCAAGCGGCGCAGCCGGCTGCTTCGGACCAGCGACCGCGCCGTGCTTCGCCTACGCGGCGCCGGGCAGCGCTCCTGCGGAGGTGCGATCGTGATGCCGCGCGCAAACTGCAGTCGTTTGCCAAGCCAGCGGGGCACGGGCCTTACCGAGCTGATCCTCGTGCTGCCGATCCTGCTGTTTACGATCATGGCCTCGGTGGATCTCGGACGCCTGGTCTACGCCTACCAGGGCGTAAACGACCTCACGCGAGAGGCTGGCAATCTCGTATCCCGCGGTACCGACCCGAACACGGCCTACGCCGCCATGCTCAACGCCGAAGACGCACTCGACCTGGCCAACGAAGGCGGGCTGATCATCAGCCGCGTGCGCCGCCGCAGCACGACGAGTTCGACCCCGTGGGTCGTCGAACAGTACCGCTACGGCGCACTCGGGAATGCGCCGAGCAAAGTCGGCAACCTCGGCAGTGCTGCTACCATCCCCAAGATCACGTCGCTCGCCGCTGGAGAGACGATCACCGCCGTCGAGGTCATCCACAACTTTCATCCGGTATTCAACCTCGCAGGCTTCGGTTCGGCGGTATTCCCGAACCAGATCCACGAGGCATCGTTTTTCTAATGGCGGCGTCCGTACCAATGGAGCAAGAAAGACGGCACGGCGCCGAGGAGGCAGAGTTCATGAAGCCCAGCCACCGAAACATCCGCAGTGAGCGAGGCGTCATCCTCATCCTGTTCGTGATCGGCATCATCGCCGTGTTCTTGATCAGCGGCCTGGTGGTCGATCTCGGCGTCGCCTTCGTCACGACATCCAAGCTGTCGCGCGCCACGGATGCCGGGGCACTGGCAGGCGCGCGTCACACGAGCGCAGGAACGACCGGGATCAAGGCCATGGCCCAAAAAGTCGCCGAGGCGAACTTCTCGAGTACCGCCGTCGCCAGCACGACCGGAAGCAACTACACGGTGACGGTCGACTCTCCCGCCACCGATACGATTCGCGTGACCGTAAACGGCGCGGCACGAGCCAACACGTACTTTTCCCGGTTGATCGGCAAGACTCATGTCGACGTCTCGACGGTCGCCGAGGC
>CAZQYE010000315.1:0-2745 GCA_964597375.1 uncultured Myxococcales bacterium | reverse complement strand
AGCTGCGCCGTACGGCCGATCAGGCGTTTTGCGCGATCGGGGTCCTGGACACCGGGAAGCTGCACGAGGATCCCGTTCTCACCTGTCCGCTGGATCGTCGGCTCGCTGACCCCGAACTCGTCGACACGGTTGCGAATCGTCTCGAGGGCCTGCTCGATGGCGAACTGCCGGATGTTCTTTACCTCCGGCTCGATCATCCGGAAGCGGTAGCGGTTGCCCTCTTCGGCGACTTTCTCGAGATTCGGATAGTTGTCGCCGATATAGGTCAGCATCTTGTCGGCGCGCGACCGGCTGACCAACTCGAACGACAGGCCCTCCAGACCATGGCGGCGCCAGTCGCGCGTGGCGATTTCCTCATCGCGGAGATCCTTGCGCAGCTGGTCCACGAGGAGGTCCGTTGCATTCTGAACGGCCTTGTCCACGTCGACCTCGAGCACCAGATGGATGCCACCTTGCAAGTCGAGCCCTAAACGGATCGATTCCGTCGGCAAGACCGTACGCCACCATTCCGGAAGATTCCTTACGAAGCTCGGCACCAAAAACACGATGGCCAGCACGACCGAGCCGGCGACCACGGCGATGCGCCAGGCGAGTCCTCGCGTCACGCCCCTACCCCTCCTTTTTCTTGTTCTTCTCGAGCCGTCCGATCTGTGACCGGTCGAAACGAACCTGCACGTTCGGCGCGATTTCCAGCGTCACGACTTGTTCGCTCAGGTCGACGATGCGCCCGTGAAGTCCGCCCATGGTAACGACCCTGTCGTTTTTCTTGAGATTTTCAATGAGCTGTTTGTGCTCTTTCGCGCGCGTTTGCTGCGGTCGCACCAAGAGAAAGTAGAAAACGACGAGAATGAGGATGAGCGGCAGAAAGGCCTGTAGGCCACCGCCCGGTGGGTGCGCGGCCTGGGCCAGTACCAGTGGCATGTCGGTCATCACGTTTCTCCCTCCGCGGGCGCCTCACCGCCTCCGCAGAAGCGCCGCAAGAAATCAGCGCGAAACTCATCGTAGCAGTCTCGCTCGATGGCTGCGCGCAGGTCGCGCATGAGATCTTGGTAAAAATGGACGTTGTGCAGGCTGGCGAGCGTCGCGCCGAGCATCTCGCGGCGTTTGACGAGGTGGTGAAGGTAAGCGCGCGAAAATGTACGGCAAGTATAGCAGCCACAATCAGAATCAACGGGAGCCGGGTCCTCGCGATAGCGGCTGTTGCGAATCGCGATCGTCCCGCGCCGCGTGAAGAGCGTTCCGTTGCGACCGTTACGCGTCGGAACCACGCAGTCGAACAAGTCGTAACCGTAACCGACGAGTTCCACGATGTCCGCCGGCGTGCCCATTCCCATCATGTACCTCGGTTTGTCCGGCGGGAGCATGGGCGCCGTGAGCTCGGCCGCTTCCATGGTAGCTCCGTGCTCTTCGCCGACCGAAAGACCGCCAACGGCGTACCCCGGAAAATCCATACCGGCGAGCGCCTCGGCGCTCTCACGCCGAAGGTCTTCGAACAACCCGCCCTGAACGATACCGAAAAACATCGTCGTCTGCGTCCCGCCGCCGTCCCGCGAGACCGCCGCGCGGCAGCGCTCGGCCCAGCGAACGGTCCGCTCGGATGCGGCGGCCGCCGCCTCCCGGTCGCCGGGCTCTCCGGTCAGGACGTCGAACATCATCCCGATGTCCACGCCGAGGAGCCGCTGAATGGCAACCGACCGTTCGGGGGTCATCTCGAACACGGACCCGTCGAGATGCGAGCGAAACTTCGCCCCCCGCTCGCTCAGGCTCACACACGAAGCCAAGCTGAACAGCTGGTAGCCGCCGCTGTCGGTGAGGATGGGCCCGTCCCACCCCATGAACCGATGCAGGCCGCCAATTCTACTAATGGTTTCCGCCCCCGGCCGCAACGCCAGGTGATAGGAGTTCGCCAGGACGATCTCGGTTCCGGCTTCTCGGAGCTGCTCGGGGGTGAGGCCGCGCACGGTTCCGTAGGTGCCCACGGGCATGAACGCCGGCGTGCGGACCGAGCCGTGAGCCGTCGCGAGCACGCCGGCCCGCGCCCGGCCCGCGCTTGTACTGTAAACGTCAAAAGTCTTCATGGGGCACCCATGAGCCTTTCGAGCGCGCGGGCCAACGCGCCCACTACAGGATCAGCATGGCGTCACCGTAGGAGTAGAATCGATAACGCTCGGCGATCGCCGCCCGGTAGGCTGCGCGCACGGGCTCACACCCGGCCAGCGCCATCACGAGGCACAGCAGGGTCGTCCGTGGCAAGTGAAAGTTCGTCACGAGGCCATCGACTATGCGGAACCGGTAGCCCGGGCGGATGAACAGCGAGGTCGAGCCCTCCCGCGCGCAGATTCGGCCACGCTCGTCGGCGGCGCTCTCCAGCGTCCGTACGGTCGTCGTTCCAACGGCGACCACGCGCCCACCCTCGCGATGCACGCGATTGATTACTTCAGCCGTTTCCCCGGGCACGCGGCACCACTCGGCCTCCATCCGGTGCTGGTCGGGCGTACTGCGAATGGGAACGAACGTCCCGGGACCAACGTGCAGCGTGACGGTCAAAAAATCGATTCCCCTCGCCCGGAGCTGCTCGATGACGGCCGGCGAGAAATGCAGGCCCGCCGTCGGTGCCGCAACCGAACCGTCGACGCGTGCGTAGATCGTCTGGTAGCGGGTTCGATCGGCTGCCTCTTCGTCGCGGCCGATGTAAGGGGGCAGCGGCAAGCGCCCTGCCGTGTCGAGCATGGCGCGAATGCCTGC
>CAZQYE010000314.1:0-2782 GCA_964597375.1 uncultured Myxococcales bacterium | reverse complement strand
CGCTGCGAAAGGCGTCGTGGGCGTTCGAGCGGCCCCCGGTTCGAATCAGGCGATCGACGTCGAACGCCAGACGCGCCGTCGTATAGGCCCCGAGGTAAAACGGGGGCAGGTGGTCCGTGCGTGCGATGATGCGCTCGGCTTCCCGAAGTGCCCGTGCCGCCTGCTCGGGTCGGGAGTCGTACACCTCGATCTTCGCAAGGCTGCCCAGCGCGAGCACGTGGAGAGTGTCCTCGTGCCTGAAGTCGTAATAGTCCTGAATCGCGGCTCGCGCGTCCTGCAACCGTCGCTGCTCGATCAGTAGAAACGCCCGCATCGCTTTTTGATTCGAAAGCGCAAAGTCGTATCCGTACTCGCTGCTCAACCTCGTCAGCCAGGTGATCAGCTCCTGCGCATCGGCAAAGCGGCCCTGGCGGATGTTGCGCTCACATGCAAGTCCCAGGTACACGTCGGCATCCCAAATCAAGCCGGTTCGCAGACCTTCCTCGAGTAGCTCGGGATCGATGTCGTGGCGGTCGGACCAGTCTCCGGCGAGGAAATGGACGACGAACGCCATCGCTCGGTATTGGAACTGGTCCCGCGGGCGGCCGTGACGGGCGAGTTGCTCGGCCACACGCAGGAACCGGCGGCCCACGCGGAACGACAGGCCGGAGAACGCAAAGAACGCGCCGGTCGCAGCGTACATCCCGCAGGCATCGCGTACCTCGGACGGATCGAGGTGGCGTAGGTGCCGCATCGTTGCGACGTTATCGAAAAAATTGCGCTTTGGATCGGTCGGATTCTGAGCGCGGCTGCGGTTGTACATGATTTCGAAAAGCTCGCGATCGTCGGGACGGCCTCGGCTACGCGACCGTTCGTATACGCCGCGGTACAGATCGAACAACACCATCGGCAGGTCGAATCCGAACTTGACGCGGATCGCGACCTGACTCCTGGGCACCCATTCGCCGCGCAGTCGTAGGGCGTTGTTGAAATGTTCGATACTTTCGCTGAGCCTGCCGCAGTTGAGTAGGGCCAGGCCGATGTTCTTCTCGAGCACCGCTCTCTTGTCTTTCGACGCACCGGCGCCATGTTCGGCGATGTAGCTGCGGTAAGCCGCTTCGAAGTACTCGAGGGCTTCCGTCGATGCCGCCGCCCGAGCCGCTTCTTCGCCGGCTTTGATCAGGTACTCCTCGGCCCGCGTGGACTCACCGGCCTGCGTAAAGTGGTATGCGAGCATGCCATAGGCGTCTTGAATGCGGTCGCGAAACAACTTTTCGACGGCTACGGCGCATCGCCTGTGAATTTCCCGCCGTCGTTGCAGTGCGATGTTTTCGTAGGCGACCTGCTGCATGAGGGCATGCTTGAACACGTACTGACGCTCGGCGGCGAGCAGGAGCCGGCGGCGGCTGCTGGTGCCACGGGTCGACCGCTCGAAGATCAACTCCTTGGCCATCAGTTGCTCGAGGGCCGCGTCCAGGTCGCAATCCGCCTCAACGATGTCGGCGATGATGCGATGGTAAAAGCGCCGGCCGATTACGGACGCGATTTGAAGAACGTTGCGCGCCGGCTCATCGAGCTGTTCGATGCGCGCGAGCAGGATCCCCTCGATCGTTGCGGGCACTCGAACGAGTTCGGACTCCTGGAGTAGCTCGATCTGGCCGTGCTGGCGGCGCACGACACCTTTGTCGAGGAGAATACGGATGACTTCTTCGACGTAAAACGGGTTCCCGTCAGACCGGCGCTTGATCATGTCGCGCAGTGTCGGCGGAACCGTTGCGCTGCCGAACAAGTTGTCGATGAGTCGGTCGCAGTCCGGCGCGGCAAGTGGCGCGAGCGCGACCGTCTGAACGTCGATGCTCGTCTTTTCACGAAGATATCGGGTGATCAGCTCGCTCGTATCCTCGAAGCCGGGCCTGGCCAGTAGGACAAAGAGGATGGGGGCCGCAGCCGCCACATCGATCAACGCTTGCAGAAGGCCGAGCGACGACCGGTCGGCCCAATGGAGATCTTCGAATACCAGGACCACGGGCCGTGTGCGCGAAGCGGCAACGAGGAGCCGACTCATGGCGCGATGAATCATCTTTTCGAGGGCGTCTCCCGATACGCCCTCGAGTTCGTCGTGGCCCGGCTCATCGGCTACGCCCATCAGGCGTGCAAGTGGCGGCAGAATCTCGGCCGCTTGCTCGGGGTCGGCTTCCTCGACGAGCTTGCGGAGCGCGGCGTACCGGCGCGACGTAGGCCAGCCGGGCGAGATGCCGGCCGCCGTCTCGATGAGGTCGACGAACGGATGAAAGCCGAGGGCCCGTCCGACCGAAAGGCACCGGGCTTCGAGTAGCCGCAGGCGTTCGACGATCGGCAACAGACAGGCTTCGGCGAGCAGCCGGGACTTGCCGACTCCAGCGTCGCCGACGATCGTCACGACTCCTCCCTCGCCCTGTGTGAGCCGCTCGAACCGCTGGCGAAGAAGAGTGAGTTCGCGGTCGCGTCCGACCAATGGAGAGACCAAGCGTCTGAGTTGCCGCCCGTGCGGCCGCATTCGGTGGAGCTGTTCTCGTCGTGAGAGAACTTCGTATGCCGTAACCGGCTCGGCGATGCCGGCGAGACGAAGGGGATCGAGCTGGCGAAACTCGAACATGGTGCAAGTCTCGGCGTACGTGTCCGGTCCGACATAGATACAACCAGTGGGTGCCGCGCTCTGCAGGCGCTCGGCCAGGTTGACGGTAGAACCCATGACCGTATAGTCGCGATGACGTTCTCCCCCGACTTCACCAGCGACGACGAGACCGGAGTTGATCCCAATGTG
>CAZQYE010000313.1:0-2789 GCA_964597375.1 uncultured Myxococcales bacterium | reverse complement strand
TAACCGGCGCCGGCAGCGGCATGGGGCAGATCTCGGCCTGGCGTCTGGCCGATGCGGGGGCGCAAGTGGCGGCCCTCGACGTGAACGAGCAGGGGCTCGCGAAGACCGCCGACGGGCGCGACAACGTACACGTCTATCCCTGCGACGTGACCGACAGGCAGCAAGTCGAGCAAGTCGTCGGCGAGATCCGCGACAAGCTCGGTCCGATCGACCGCGTCACGCACGCGGCGGCGATCATGCCGGCCTCGCCGCTCATCGACATGCCGGTCGAAAAGATCCTCAAACTGATGGAGGTGAACTACGCGGGGACCGTGTACGTAACGATGGCGACTCTTCCCGCCATGCTCGAACGGCGCTCGGGCGACTTGATCCTCTTCGGATCGCTGGCGGGCCACGTCGCGACACCGCATTTGGGAGCATACTGCGCGACCAAGGCGGCGATCAACACGTTCGCCGAGGTGCTGATCTACGAAAACCGAGAGAATCCAGTACGGATCATGCTCGTGTGCCCGCCGATGGTGAACACCCCGCTGCTCAAGCAGGCGCAAGAGACGTCCAATCCGCGGTCCATTCAGCAGGGGCTTCAGCAGGGGCGGGTGGCGGATCCCGAGTTCATCGTTGACGAGATCGAAAAAGGCATCGAAAAAGGCGTCAAGATTTTGTTCCCAGGACGCGAAGCGAAAATCCTGTTCGCCCTGCGCCGCTACACGCCCGGTCTGCTCTGGAAGCTGATCTTGAAGGCCGAGTACTCCTAGCCGGCTAGGCGGCGACGAGCATCGTGCCGCGTTCGGGAGTGCTCGCGGCTTCGAGGCACTTGGCGAGGGCCCGTGCTTGCGACTCGCGATCGCCTGGCGAGCCGAGCGGCGCGCCCATGCGATTGGGGAAGTATACGGTACGCGGGAGCGACAGCTCCGAGGTCACCTCGGGCAGCAGCGTGACGGTTACCGTTGCCACCCCCCGCTCCTCGATTCGCCTGGCGATCAGTCCCACGGACCGATGGCAGTACCCTCAAGCAGGCGTGAGCAGCACGAGGTCCACTTCGTCGCGGACCAGTAGCTCGGCGACTTCAGGAGCGATCTTGCGGTCGAGTTCCGTCGGATCGGGAATGCTTCCGCTGAAGCTGAAGTGACGGGGAGCGACGCGCCCGACGCGGCCTTCGGCTGCGAACCGGCGAAGCGTCGCCAGCGGGAACAACACTTCGGTGTCGATGCGCACGCTCGTACTGTCGTAAAACGCGTGGCTGACGACGACGTCGTCGAGATCGGCGTCGCCGGGAATGATGCGGTAGCTTGGATCGCCTGCGGGGTTTTCTAGGTCGAACGGTTGCTGGCCGCGCAGGATGATGCCGCCGCTGTTGATGAGTGCCACGGTGCACTCCGATAGCGGCTTGTCGAGGCGCGCCCATGGAGTCGAGTGCTGCTTCCACCTGCGGGCGCCGAACAAACTCCACTTGTTGTAGAAGACCGGCATCCATCGCTGCAGCCAAAGCGACAGGCCCGCCTTGGCGCGCGTGCGCCGGCTTAGCGGCGTTGCCGATGCAACGTGATGAAGTCGATTGCGCTGCACGATACAACTGGTACGCGGGGCGACCTTGGGAGTTACTTTCCGTTACCGCGGTCGTTGGAGCAAGCAAAAAAGTAACGGTCTCGCACAGTTACATTGCGCGGGGCGTTCATCTTTGTACGCCGCGCTGCGGTACCGCGTGCTTCGACGCGATTGGCGGGAACGGATGCACTGCTGCACCACCACACTGGGCTCCCGCATGGATGGTGGCAATCCGGTCGAGTCCGCTAGGCGGCGCCTTACGTCGTTCCGCGTCCCGGCCTGGTGCCAACAAAGTGCGGCGGTTGGGCGGCGCGCGCGGCGGGCGCCAACGGTGACACACGCGGAACGGCGGCCAACGCGCTTGCCCGCCCGGCTGTTGCGCGGTCGATCGCGTCACGTATGTTGGCCGGTCATGGGGAGTCGCTACTGATGGAAAAGACGAACTCTGGAGCACGACCGGGATCGATCGTTGCGCGGGTTGCCTTGCTCTTGGCGGTCGCCGGACCTGCGTGCGCGGCCGGTGGTGCGCTGCTGGCGTACCACCGAATCGTTGCGCCGTTCACCGGCTTTCGGCTGTTTGGCCTGGCACTGCCACTTGCCGTGCTGGCGATCTTGGTGTCGGTGGTAGCCCTCGTGCGTGTCCGCGGAGGCCGCAACCCGAAAGCACGCCGGCGCGGTCGCGTGGCGATGACGCTCGGTGCAATGACCTTTGCCGCCATGGTCGGCCTGACGTTGCCTTCGCTCGGCCGGCCGCTGATCAACGACATCGCAACCGATCCGAGCGATCCGCCGGCGTTCGTTCATGCCGGCGAGCTCGCGGGCAACCGTGGCCGCGACATGTCCTATCCAAAGGAGTTCGCCGCTCAGCAAAAGCGTGGCTATCCCCACCTCGCGCCGCTGTACCTCAAGCGCCCGCCCGCCGAAGCGTTCGACCGTGCCAAGCGTGCTCTCGAGAGCCTGCCGTTCGCCGAGATCACGACGGTCGATCCCGAAAGCGGCCGGCTCGAGGCGACCGTCGAATCGCGCATCTTTCACTTCATCGACGACGTCGTCGTCCGCGTGCAGCCTTACGGCCGCGGCAGCCGTGTCGACGTTCGCTCGAAGTCGCGCGACGGGCGCGGCGACCTCGGGGTAAACGCGATGCGGGTGGAGACGATCCTGACGCTGATTCGCTGACGGCTTGCGGCCCTCCGGCGCCACCGGTGTCGCCGGCGATGCCGGTCGTCTTTCTGGGCGAGCGCCCG
>CAZQYE010000312.1:0-2828 GCA_964597375.1 uncultured Myxococcales bacterium | reverse complement strand
CCAGGGCGCGGGTTCACCCACAGGGACGCGTGAATCGCCGACGGTGAGTAGTCGGGCGAAACCGTCACCAACGTGGTTCCCCCATAACGCGCCTCAGTCGCAAAGTGGGCATCGGGAATGCGCGTCTGGATCGGGTTGCAGTGCCAGAAGACCAGAGCGTCCGCACGCGTCCAGTCGTCCGAGCTGCCATCGACGAACGAGGTTCCCCATGTCTGCACGGCGCCCATCGCAAGGTCGCCGGTGCCGCCGAACCCGTCGAGCATCGTCGCGCCGAGCATCGTGAACAGGCGCATCTCGCCGGCGCTGCCCGGACCGATGTCGACGTTCGAGGTGCCGTTGTCGTAGACCACCGTGTCGGGGCCGCCCTCTTCGTTTGCGTCGATGATCGCGTCGGCGAGGCGATCGAGCGCCTCGTCCCAGGAGATGCGCTTCCAACGTCCCGAGCCGCGCTCTCCCACCCGCGCCATTGGATAGAGCAGCCGGTCGGGCGCGGTCATCAGGCTCGAGTAGCACGCCCCCTTCTGGCATCCGCGCGGCCCATAGTCGGGAAGCGGGCTATCCGGACGGCGGTAGGCGTCCGTCTGTTCCTCGCGCCAGACGATGCCGTCCTTGACGTAGAGGTCCCAGGCGCAGGCGCTGAAGCAGTTCGCGCGAAGATGGGTTCCGCGAACGACCCGGTCCCAAGTCCACGCTTGGCGATAGACGTCCTGGTAGCCCGAATAAGAAGGTAGCCGCAGCGCCGGCCGCTCCGCCCGCGCCTCGCCGCCTCGCGCAGAGGCAGGCACGAGCCCGCGCAAGACCAGCGACAGCGAACCCATCGCTCCAAAGGCCAGAAACCGGCGCCGCGTTACTCGCACTTGCACCCCCTATACCGAGTTGCATCGTACGCCCCCTCCGAAGCTCGAACAAAACCGAGATCGTTCAACTGGAAGGTTGACTTACCACGTCTGCTGCGCTCGTTTGCGCTGGCTGTTGCACCGCGTGCAAGCCACGGAGGAACGCCATGATCAAGGGAAGCTGTCTGTGCGGCGCCGTCGAGTACGGACTCGGCGGCGAGCTCGGCCCGATGGCCGACTGTCATTGTTCGATGTGCCGCAAGCACCACGGGGCGACCAGCGTGACCTACGTAGCCGTCAAGACCGCCGAGTTTCGCTGGCTCAAGGGAGAGGACAACGTCGCGTACTACCAGTCCTCGCCGCGGGTGCGCCGCGGTTTTTGCAAGACCTGCGGCTCGAGCCTGCCGGTGCCCGACGAAAACGACGAGACGACCTACGTGCCCGCCGGCACCCTCGACGACGACCCGGGCGTGCGGCGGATGGCGCACATCTTCGTCGCCTCGCGGGCGCCCTGGGACGAGATCACCGACGGGCTGCCGTGCTTCGATGAGTATCCTCCCGGCATGGCGCCGGAGCAGCGCTAGGCGCCGCAGCTACGAAACGATCCCCGCCTGGCGCAGGGCCCCAATCTCGGCCTCACCGTAACCGGCCTCGGCGAGCACTTCGTCGGTGTGCTCGGCCGGCATCGGAGCATGGCCGAGCGGCGTGTTCCCGGTGGCCTCGAACCGCGCTGCCGGGCGCGCCTGGCGCACCCGTCCCGCCGACGGATGATCGCTCTCGACGACCGCACCGCTGGCCTTTACCTGCGGGTGCTCGGCCACTTCGTCGAGGTCGAGGATCGGCGCGTGCGCGACGTCTTCTTCGGTCAGGCGCCGGCACCACTCGGCGACGGTCTCTTCGGCCAACGCGCCGGCCAACTCGGCGCGCAGCTCGTCCATGTTGCCGAAGCGGTCGAAGGCCGTCAGAAACCGGGGGTCTTCGATGAGGTCCTCGCGCTTCAGAGCGCGGCACACGCTACGCCACTCCTCGTCGGTGAGGCCGGCTAGGGTGATGTAACCGTCGCGGGCGCGATAGACGCGGTAGATCGTCGCCAGCGGCGGAATCGTCATGACGCCCTCTCCGAGCAGCGTGTGATTGAGCATTCCATCGGGCCAGAAGAACGCGAGCGCGACGTCGAGCATCGACACCCGGACGTGCTGGCCGCCCTGGCCCCGCTCGCGCGCAAACAACGCCGCCGTGGTCGCCTGTGCGACCGTATAGGCCGTCGCTTTGTCGATCACCAAGTTGCGCACGAGCTCGGGTCGCCCGCTTTCGGGGTCGGCCTGGGCTGCCGGCATGCCGGAAAGCGCCTGCACGACGTTGTCGTACACTTTGTTCTGGGCCAGAGGCCCTGTCTCCCCGAACCCGGAGACCGAAACGTAGACCAGGTCCGGGCGAACGGCGCGCAGCGTTTCGTAGCCCAGCCCCATGCGCTCGATGACACCCGGGCGGAAGTTCTGAACGAACACGTCGGCCGTCTCGACCAGCCGGAGTAGGATCTGCTTGCCTTCGTCGCGGCGCAGATCGATGCAGATCGCTCGTTTGCCACGGTTGCAGTTGAGATAGAGTGACGTCACCCCGCCGCGCATGGCGCCGAGCAGGCGTGTGGGATCGCCCACACCCGGCGCTTCGACCTTGATCACGTCGGCACCCTGGTCGGCCAGCATCATCGTCGCCAGCGGTCCGCTGATCACCGCCGAAAGATCGAGCACGCGCACTCCGTCGAGTGGGCCTCCTGGTGATTCTCTCATGTGCCTCTCTCCCTGCTCGTGCGTCGGGCGCGCGTTTGCGGCAGGATCACCTCCGGGGGTGACTGGCCACGCGTCGGCTTCCGAAATCGTTGGTGCGCCTCGTTGCCGCGCTCGCCATCTTGGCGGCGGTCGTCGCCGCCCTGGTGCCCTACGGCCCGCGCGACCCGGTGCCGTACACCGACCGAACCGGAAAACCGCGGAC
>CAZQYE010000311.1:0-2863 GCA_964597375.1 uncultured Myxococcales bacterium | reverse complement strand
TACGTGCTTTCGATGGGGAGCTGCTCGAACTGCGGCGGCCTGTTTCAGTACGCGTACTCGGTGTGCGACGGCGTGGACAAGATTCTGCCGGTCGACGTCTACGTGCCCGGGTGCCCGCCGCGACCGGAGGCCCTGACACAGGGCCTGATCATGCTGCAAGAGAAGATGATGAAAGAGAAGTGGCTGGTGCGCGAGGAGGCGGGGGCCTGACGTGGAATTGGCTGAGATCCAGAGGCGCTTGGCCGAGCGATTCGGTCCTGCGATCAGTCCGGTGATGCCGGGCCGTGTGGAGAGTTGGATCGAAGTCGACGCCGATCGCATCGACGAAGTCGCGCGGTTCCTGGCCGAAGACCCCGAGCTTGCGTTCGACTGTCTGGCCAACCTCTCGGGCGTCGACTATCCGGCCAAGGGAGCAATCGAAGTCGTCTACCGGCTGTTTTCCTACCGGCATCGCCACGAGATCACGGTGAAAGTCGATGCCGACCGGGACCGGCCCCGGGTGGCGACGGTCGAGCGTGTTTGGCCCGCGGCCAACTGGCTCGAGCGTGAAGTGTACGACTTGCTCGGGGTCGAATTCGTAGGCCACAGCGATCTCAGGCGGATCCTATTGCCGGAGGACTGGATCGGGCACCCGCTGCGTAAGGACTACGTCGAGGCGCCCGAGTACCACGGCATCTCGACGATCCGCGAGAGCATTCTGAACATTCCCGGCAGGAGCTGAGGCGGTGAGCGTCGAGATCGAGTTTGCAGGCGGCGGCCTCGCGACCGAAGAAATGACGCTCAACATGGGCCCGCAGCACCCGAGCACGCACGGGGTGCTGCGCTTCATCGTCTCGGCCGACGGTGAGGTCATGCGCGTGGCCAAGCCGGACATCGGTTACCTCCACCGCTCGATCGAAAAGATCGCAGAGAAGGTCGGCTGGCACGGGTTCATGCCGTATACGGACCGCGTGGACTACGTCGCCGCGATGACCGCCAACCAAGGGTGGGCGATGGCCGCCGAGGCCCTGGCGGAAATCGAGGTTCCCAAGCGCGGGGAATATTGCCGCGTGATCGCCGCCGAGCTGAATCGGATCTGCAGCCATCTGCTCGCGATCGGCGCCATGGGCATGGATATCGGTGCGGTCACGCCGTTTACCCACGCGCTTCGCGAGCGCGAGATGATCAACGACCTTCTCGAGGAGCTGTGCGGTGCGCGACTGACGTTCAACTACATGCGCATCGGCGGGGTCGCCTGGGATCTTCCGCCTGGATACGCGAAGAAAGTCATCGCCTACCTCGACCATTTCGAGCCGATCGTGCACGAGCTGAACGACCTGCTGTCGTACAACAAGATCTACGTGGACCGGCTGGCCGGCGTTGCTCCGGTGAGTGCCGAACTGGCCAAAGCCTACAATCTGGTCGGGCCGAACTTGCGCGGCAGCGGCGTCAAGTACGACGTGCGCAAGGACCGACCGTACAGCGCCTACCCGGATTTCGAGTTCGAGATTCCCATCGGCCGCGGCTTGCGGGGCGTGGTCGGCGACTGCTGGGACCGCTACATGGTCCGCATCTGGGAGATGCTCGAGTCGTCGAAGATCATCCGCCAGGCGCTCGAGAACATGCCGGACGGTCCGGTAATCGCCAAGGTTCCGCGCACGCTCCGTCCCAAGCCGGGGGAAGTACACGTGCGTCTCGAGACCGCCCGCGGCGACATGAACTGGTACGTCGTCTCCGACGGAAGCGAGTATCCGTACCGGGTGCACATCCGCACCGGTTCGTTCGGCGCCATGTCGATCATCGAGGAGATCAGCCGCGGCCTGATGATCGCCGACCTGGTCGCCGTGATCGCCAGCTTCGACATCGTCGCCCCGGAGGTCGACCGTTGAGGGGGATAAGCACCTTTAGCAAGTGCTTGAAATCGTTGAGGTTGGAAGGGTGAAATCCTTGCTCGACCAGATTGCCGGCGGTGCCACCGGGCTCGAGCTCGAGCTCATCTACCTGGCGGGGATGCTGGTCTTCGGCGCCCTGGTCGTGTTCGTGTTCATCCTGCCCGTGGCCGGGATCAACAGTTGGGTCGAGCGCCGGGTGTGGGGCCGCATTCAGTCTCGGATTGGCCCCAACCGCGTCGGCCCGCAAGGGTTCCTCCAGTGGATCGCCGACGGCGTGAAAAACCTCCTCAAGGAGGACGTCGTTCCGACGGCCGTCGACCCGCGCCTGTTTCGCATCGCTCCCTACGTGTCGGTGACCGGTTTCGTGGCTGCGTTCGTCGCCGTTCCGTTCGCCGGCAGTCTGATCATCGCAGACCTCAACATCGGCATCCTCTACATCACGGCGGTTACCTCGCTGGTGGTCGTGGGGATCTTGATGGCCGGCTGGTCGTCGAACAACAAGTGGTCGATGCTCGGCGGGATCCGGTCGGCGACACAGATCGTGAGCTACGAGATTCCCGCGGGGCTCGCGATCTTTCCGGCCGTTTTGCTGTCGGGAACGCTGTCGATGCAGGGCATCATTCGATCTCAGGGCTGGTCACCGATCGACTGGCACATGTTCCACAGTCCGTTTACGCTCGCGTCGTTCCTGCTGTTCTTCATCGCGGCTCTGGCCGAAGGAAACCGCACCCCCTTCGATCTGCCCGAAGCCGAATCGGAGCTGGTCGCCGGTTTTGCGACCGAATACAGCGGGATGCGCTCGCTCCTGTTCTTCTTGGCCGAGTGGGGGAACCTCTACTTGATCGGCGCTCTGGTGGCGACGCTCTACATGGGTGGCTGGCAGGTGCCGGCGTTCACGGAAAACGCCGTCCTCCTGACCGCCGCCCAATTCATCACGTTTTTCGTCAAAGCCTACTTCTGGGTGTTCGTGGCAATGTGGATCCGGGCCACGC
>CAZQYE010000310.1:0-2874 GCA_964597375.1 uncultured Myxococcales bacterium | reverse complement strand
CGCAGCTTGCGCCCAGTGCCTCGATCGCAACACTTGGCAAAGACCGCTACCGCGTTGTTCGCAGCGCATCGATGCTCGACCAAGCAGGAGATGGGGCCCTCGACGCAAAAGCCGAAGGCGCACCCGTCCGCGCTGAGCGAGGCGAGGACGCGGCCGCTGGAAGCGCCGAGGCCGGCAATTCATCCGGTGCCGGAGCGGAAGTCGGAGACCCGCTGTGGGATCATGTCGTGTATCTGCTCGAGGACGAGGAGATTGCGCTTGCGCCCATGCGCGCTGGAGCGGTGGTCTCGGCCGTCGTCCTCCTCGTCGCGGTCGTCGTCGGCGTCACGCTCGCGGGCTTCTGGTCGGGAAGGCTCACGCGCCAACTGTCGCTGGTCGTGTCGGCGACCAAACGGCTCGCTGCAGGAGAGACGATCGAGCCCATTCCGGTGGTCTCGCGAAACGAATCAGGAGTGCTCGCGGCCAAGTTCAACGAAATGGCCGATACGCTGGCCGCCGGACGGCGCCTGCTCGAAGAACACAGCGCGAGGCTCGCCGAAACGAACGCTCGCCTGCGGGAACTCGATGAAGCCAAGAACCGCCTGCTGGCGAACGTCTCACACGAAATGCGCACGCCGGTTGCGGCCATCGTTTCGGCGGCGAAGATCATCAACAAGTATCACGACAAGAAGCCGGAGGCCGTCGAGCGTTTCAGTCAGACGATTCTCAAAGAGGGGCGCCGACTCGCGCATTTGATCAACGAGGCCCTCGATTTGGCTAAGGTCGAGTCGGCCAAGACCGAGTGGCACGACACCGAGGTCGAGCCCGGTGCCGTCGTCGCCGCCGCACTCGAGGATCTACGCGCAAAGGCCGAAGCGGCCAAGGTCGACTTGGTGAGTATTCTCGACGACGGGTTGCCGCAGCTCGTGGCCGACCGCGACCGGCTGCTGCAAGTGCTCGAGAACGTCGTGGACAACGGCGTCAAGTTCACTCCCGAGGGCGGAACCGTGACGGTCCGGGTGCGCGATGACGACGGCCAGCTGCTGTTCGAGGTGAGCGACACGGGCATCGGTATTCCCGAAAGCGATCGCGAGCGGGTATTCGAGCGCTTCTACCAAGTGCAGGATGCCGACCCCTCGCGCGAAAAACCCGTCGGGTCGGGACTCGGGCTGACGATCGCCCGCGACATCGTCGAGCGCTACGGCGGAAGGATCTGGATCGAGTCGAGTCCCGGCTCCGGCACCACCCTACGGTTTACGATCCCGCTCGATGGGGCCGCGCGGGCGGCCAAACGCGAGGCCTTCGCCGCCGGCATCTGAAACGGGGATAAGCACCTTTAGCAAGTGCTTGAAATTACAAGGGTTCGTATCCCAAAACTTAGGATTAGGCGGCTTCTCCGAGATGGGCGAACGACTGCACGGCCGAGTGCCGCTGCGCCGCGTTTCCCCCGCGTTTCGCCGATACAAATTCTGTAAAATCAAGCACTTACGAAAGGTGCTTATCCCTGTCAAGAGCGATGAAGCGGATGGATACGAGAAGTACCGCGGTCGCGAGGTAGGCCCACGCCCACGGCGCGCCGGCCCCTAGGCCGAGCCGCACGACCGTGTCGCCCTCGGTCCACGCATACGCGTGAATCAGCCCGACCCACGACAAGGCGGCGGCGACCAAGCACCACAGCGCTGCACGATGGAAGCGCCGTTCGATGATCTCGACGGTCACCGCCGCCAGGATCATGGCGGAGAACAAGAACCCCTGCTCGAGCGCGAACAGCCCGCGTGCCGAGATATCGAGAGCGTTGATCGCCGGTTCGAGCCCCGGGCCGAAACTCGCTCCTCCCGGCACGCCGACTCCTGCCGCCCTCATCCCCTGTTTCAACATGAAGGCTCCCCAAGCGGCGATCCCGGGTAAAACACCGACGGCGACCGCCGGCGCGTGCCGGCGCGGTGTCGCCTCGAACGCCTGAGCAACGATGACGATCCCGATCCACAGGACGATGGCCATGCCGGCCTCGATGGGAACGGCCATCGCAATCCATGCCACCGTGCCGGTCAGGCAAATGACCGTAACGAACACGCCGTTGAGCACCGAATAGCCGATGCGAGCGCCGAGACGCTTCCAACCGGGGTGCCCGATGTAGATCGTCGTCGGGAAGCAACTTCCAAACGCCGCCGCTGCAAGCGTGCCGATGCCGTTGACCAGTAGCGACGATCGCGTCGGGTAGGCGTCACCGGCGGCTTCGGCGCTCTCGATGTTCTGCAGCGAGCCAACGACGTTGACGATGCCCATCGGCACGATCACCGACAGATAGGCCAGCGCCTCCCGCCCCGAGAGCGCAGCCAGCAAGTCTCCGATCACCGGGACCGGGAAACGCAGCCCGATACTCGACCGCGCCGCTTCCCACGCCGCCGGGTCGCTCGACACCAGTCCGGTGGTCCACGCAAGCAGCGTTCCCAGAGAAACGGCAACCAAGCCGCCGGGAAGACCACCGCGAAAACGAACCTGACCAAAATAACACACGAGCACCACGGCAAACGTGACCAGGCCGACCAGAGGCGATCCGAACGTCTTGAAGAAGAAGCCGAGCGCGATGAACGATACCGCCACTCCCGCAAGCGCCGACAGCAGAGCCGCCCGCGGCGTATGCCGCCGGATCCAGTCCGCCCCGAACGCGCCGGCCGTCTCGATGATGCCACTGCCGAGGCAGGCCACCAGCCCGGCCCGCCACGCGATGCGGGCGGCCTCCCCGGCGTCGACCCCAGCCGCAACCGCCGCGAGCTTGGCCGGCAGCATCACCAGAAACACGTATGCAAAGAGGCTGACCGTGTTGATCCCGTAAGGCAGGGCCGCGACGTCGTCGCGACCGGTGCGCTCGGCCAGACGCTTTGCTTGCCAGGA
>CAZQYE010000309.1:0-2876 GCA_964597375.1 uncultured Myxococcales bacterium | reverse complement strand
CCGAGGGTGCAGGGCGCCGCGACAGCGACGTCGACGTTGCGGTCGGCGCTTCCCGTCCCCTCACGGCGGATCAGAAGCTCTCACTGACGGGAGACCTGGCGGAGGCGACGGGTCGGCCGGTCGATGTCATCGACCTGCGCACCGCAGGCGAACCCTTGCTCGGGCAGATCCTGTTGGGCGGCCGCCGGATTGCGGGCAGCGACGAAGAGTACGCCGCACTGATTACTCGCCACTTGATCGACAGCGCGGATTTTCTGCCCTACCGTGATCGAATACTCGCCGAGCGGAGAAGAGCGTGGATCGGCAAGTAATCGATCAGAAGCTCGAGTCGTTGCGCCGCGCGCTGAACCGTGTCCGGCAAGCGTGCCCGGACAGCGCGGAGTCGCTGGCGGCGGACATAGACGCTCAAGACATCGTCACGCTGAACCTGACGCGTGCCGTCCAGCTAGCGGTCGATATCGCATCGCATGTGCTGGCCGGACGGGAAGAGCCTCCTCCGGAAACCATGGGTGCCGCGTTCGACCGTTTGCGCGAAGCGGGAATTTTAACTGAAGAGATCGCTTCGCGAATGAAACGCGCGGTCGGTTTCCGCAACCTCGCCGTGCATCAGTACGAAGCGATCGACTGGGCGATCGTCCACGCGATCTGCACGCAGCATCTGCGTGACTTTGAGGATTTCGCGCGTGCCGTCACCACTCAACTGGAAAAGTAGTACCGGATAAAAGGCGGTGCCCGTACGCGCGTGGCCCTAGCGCCGTTCCGGCGTGAACTCGACGGGCATGGACTCGATACCGCGCAAGACGGCCGAACGCATGAAGGTAGGCTTGGTGCCCGCTGGCACGTGAATGTCGGGCAATCGCCGCAGAAGCTGCTCGAACACGATCCGGATTTCCATGCGCGCAAGATTGGCGCCGAGGCAGTAGTGCGGGCCGCTACCGAAACCGAGGTGCGGATTGGGCGAGCGGTCGATGCGAAACTCGTCGGGAACGTCGAAGACTTCCTCGTCGCGGTTGGCCGATGCAAAGAACACCACGACCTGGTCGCCTTCGCGGATCTTCTGCCCTCCGAGCTCGGCGTCGCGCGTGGCGGTCCGCCTCATGTTCATCACGGGCGAAGTCCAGCGCACGATCTCCTCGACGGCCGTGGCCATCAGGCCGGGCTCGCGTCGCAGTCGCTGCCACTGCTCGGGAAACCGGCTGAACGCCCACATACCGCCACTGATCGAGTGGCGCATGGTACCGTTGCCCGACACGAGCAGGAGCAGCAAGAATCCGATCAGCTCGTCGTCGTTGAGGTCGGCCTGGTCGGTTTCGAGCAGGCCGTCGGCACTGGTTTGAACGAGCACGCTCACGAGATCGTTGCGTGGCTCGGCGCGCCGGTTTTCGATGATCACCCGCAGGTAGTCGGCAAGGTCGGCGCGTGCGGTCCACGCGCGTTCATGGTCGGGGGTACCCGGCGCGTGGCCGTCCTGGGCTAAGATCTCGTCGGACCATTCCAGGAACATCGCCCGGTGGTCGACCGGAACGCCGAGGAGCTCGGCGATAACGATGACCGGCACTTCAGCGGCAATTGCCGAGACGAACTCGCACTCACCACGGCCGGCAATGCGGTCGATCGCACGATCGACGATCGATCGGATACGCGGCTTGAGCAGCGCAATGCGGCTCGGCGTGAATCCGCGCTCCACACGCCTGCGGACGGGTCCATGACGGGGCTCGTCCATCGTGATCAGGCCGGCCTTGGTGTTGTCGTTCGGACGGATCCCCTGCCCCGAGCAAAAAAGATCGGCGTTCTTCACCACCCGCACGACATCGGTCCAGCGAGTGACGATCCACACACCGCGCCGCTCGTCCCAATGAACGGGTGCGTTCTTGCGCATCCACGCGAATGCGGGATACGGATCGCCCAGGTACAGGTCAGGATCGAGCAGGTCCTGCGTCATCGGGCACCTCCCCGTCGGCCCAGGCTCCATCCCGCGCACCTTCCACCACCATCGTCAACCGCATTCGACACGACGCATCTACGCCATTTAGCCTAAGGAAAACGCCGAAAGTTTCGTCACGAGCAGCCTGCAGCCGCGCCTCTTAACACACGACGGAACCGACGCGCTATCTGTCAAGCGAGGCCCGAACGCGGCCCGGTGAAACGCCTGGCAGTTGGTCCGAAAACCGTAGCGCCCCGGGCTGGACGAGCCGAAGGCCCGCTGCCAGCGCCCCACTACAGCGACACGGCGTTGAAGACCTGGAGGTTCGTGTATTCCTCGAGACCCCACTTGCCGTTTTCCCTGCCGATTCCCGACCACTTGCAGCCACCGAACGGAAGGTTCGGCAGGATCGTCGTGTGCTGGTTCACCCACGCCGTTCCACAGTCCAGCCGCGCGGCGAGTTCGAGGCCGCGCTCGATGTCGCGGGTCCAGATCGACCCTCCCAGCCCGTACTTCACCCGGTTGGCACGCTCGATCGCGTCGTCGACGTCGGAAAACTTCAGGATCGGCAGTACCGGCCCGAACTGTTCTTCGTCAACCAGTCGCATGCCATCCTCGACGTCGGCCACGAGGGTAACGGGATAGAAGTATCCAGGTCGGTCCATGCGCGCCCCGCCGGTGAGGATGCGCGCCCCATGCGCCTTGGCGTCTTCCACCAACGAGATCACTTTGCCGAGCTGCATCTCGTTGTTGAGCGGACCGAACGAGACGCCTTCCTCGGTGCCGGGTCCCACCTTGGCCTGCTCTGCAAGCTCGACGAGCGCCTTGCACATGGGCTCGTAAACGTCCTCGTGGACGTACAAGCGCTTGAGCGCCGAACACACTTGGCCGGTGTTGCCGAAGGCGGCCTCGAAGATCTTGGGCGCGGCCTCCTTGGGATCGACGTCCGGCA
>CAZQYE010000308.1:0-2879 GCA_964597375.1 uncultured Myxococcales bacterium | reverse complement strand
GCATCGCCCGGGATGTCGGCATCGACGCCGTTCGCGAGCAGGCGATCGCCATGGGCGCCGGCGACGACATCCCCATGCTTCCTTCGATTGCATTGGGCGGGTGGGAGATGACTCCTCTCGAGGTCGCCAAAATGTATGCGGTGCTCGCCAACGGTGGCGTTCGCGCTCTGCCCCGGACGGTGACCGACGTGGTCGACCGGCAAGGAAGCGTCGTCGAGGGACACCGGCTGACGGTCGAGCGGGTGATGCCGGCGGTCGACGCCTACCTCGTGACCCACCTGCTCGAAGGCGTAATCGAAAACGGGACCGGCCGCCGGGTCCGCCGTCTCGGGTTCTTGCGACCGGCCGCCGGAAAAACGGGCACGACGAACGACTTCAACGATGCGTGGTTCGCAGGGTACACTCCCGACCTGCTCGCCGTCGTGTGGGTCGGCTTCGATCGGCCGCAATCACTCGGCCTGACGGGTGCCGGAGCAGCGCTTCCGATCTGGACGCGTTTCATGAAGGCTGCGCTGGCCGACAAGGCGCCGGCGGACTTTCCCGTCCCCTCGGGAATCGTTTTCCGTACCATCGACCGAGAAACGGGCGGCCTTGCCACCGCCGGTTGCCGCGCCGTCGTGCGCGAGGCATTTGTGGCCGGAGAAGAGCCGACGGAGCCGTGTCCGGTGCACCGACAAGATCGTTTCGAATGGCCGGCCTGGCCGCAGTGGAACTGATGCACTCGCGTGCCGTACTCCCGGTCGTGTTCCTGTGCTCGGTCTCGTTGCTGTCCGCCTGCGCCGCACGCGTGTCCGTTCCAACGCCGGAGGCTCGGCCATCGAGACCCCAGCGCACAGCGCGCGTGGAGCGACCGGCCGAGCGCCCTGGGCAGCCGCTGTGGCGCGCGCGCGAGTTGCTCGACGAGGCGCTGGCCGAGGGCGAATGGCGGCTCGTCCAGGGGTTGCCCGTCCGCTCGTCGCGGCTGACACACCTGCGGCTGACGCGGGGTGCACTCGACGCACTGGCCGCGGGCGAGCGGGCACGGGCCGTCGACTTGCTCGAGCGAGCGATCGCAGCCGACGGTAGCACCGGATTCGCGTACCTGTTTCTCGGCAAGCTGCGTTTCGACGACGGCCGCATCGAACAAGGACGACTGCTGATCGAGCAGGCGACCGCACTGTTGCCCGACGACCCCGTGCTGGCAAGGCAAGTGCGGCGTCTGCAAGAAGGTGCGGCTTCTGCCGTCGGCCCGAGGATCGGCGGGTGAGGGTCCTCGGAATCGAGACCTCTTGCGACGATACGGCGGCGGCGGTGGTGGAAGGCCGGCGGGTTCGATCGTCGGTCGTCGCTTCGCAAGACGACCTGCACGCCGATTACGGCGGGGTGGTGCCGGAGCTTGCCGCGCGCCGGCACCTCGAGGCGATCGATGCGGTCGTTCGCGCGGCGCTCGACAAGGCGGATGCCGACTTTGAATCCCTCGACGCGATCGCCGTTACCTGCGGGCCGGGCCTCATCGGTTCGCTGCTGGTGGGCGTCTCGGTCGCACGGGGGCTGGCCATGCGGACCGGACTGCCGGCGATCGGCGTCAATCACCTTGAGGGCCACGTTCTTTCGGCCTTCCTGTCCGATCCGGTCGAGCCGCCGATGCTGGCCTTGATCGTGTCGGGGGGCCACACCGCTCTGTATCTCGTGCGCGACGTTGGAGACTACGCGGAGGTCGCCTCGACCCGCGACGATTCGGCCGGGGAAGCCTTCGACAAAGCAGCCAAAATGCTCGGCCTCGGCTATCCGGGTGGTCGTGAGATCGACCGCCGGGGCGAACGCGGCGATCCAACGGCGGTGCGGTTCCCAAGAGGGCGTGTTCGTGGAGATGACTTGGCGTGGAGCTTTTCGGGACTGAAGACGGCCCTGTGGGACTTTCTGCGCTCGACCGATGAACTGCCGAGCATCGAGGACCTGTGCGCTTCGTTCCAAGATGCGGTCGTCGATGTGCTGGTCGATCGAACCCTGCGCGCCGCCGACATGCTGGGTGTCGACCGCATTGCCGTCGCCGGCGGCGTCTCCGCGAACCGGCGCTTGCGCGAGTGCATGAGCGAGGCGATCGGCCGGGTGGGCGGCAGTGTCGTGTTTCCGCCGATGCACCTATGCACGGACAATGCAGCGATGATCGCTGCCGCCGGTTCCCTACGCCTCGAGCGCGGTCTTCCTGGGCTCGACCTCGTTGCCAGGGCCCGCCTGCCGCTCGGTCCGGAGCTCGAGTGGTGAGAAGCGGCGGCCGCAGGCGACCGCGCTGGGGGCAGAACTTTCTCGTCGATCAGTCCGTAGCCGGGGCGATCGTCGATTGGGCGGCGGTCGACGGCCGTGACGTCATCGAAATCGGCCCGGGCCGCGGCGCGCTCACGGAACTTCTCGCCGAGCGCGCCGGACGGCTCGTCCTGGTGGAAATCGACCCTCAGTTGTGCGAGGCGCTCACGGAGCGCTTTCGCGACGAGCGGCGTGTGAAGGTGGTGTGCGGCGATGCGCGTGAGATCGACTTGTGCGCGCTCGTCGAGCCGCGCGCTGTGGTCGTGGCGAATCTACCGTACGAGAGTGGTACGGCGATCGTCATGCGGCTGCTCGAGCACTACCGGTTGTTTTCGCATCTCGTAGTCATGTTGCAGCGCGAAGTGTGCGAGCGCATGGCGGCCCCGCCGGGCTCCCCGGCTCGCAGCGCTCTGTCCGTGCACGTCGAGCTGGTCGCGGACGTGGAACTGGGCAGGCGAGTGCCGCCTGGCTGTTTTCGGCCCGCTCCGAAAGTCGAATCGCGCGTGGCCAAGATTCGTCTTCTCGAGCGGCCGCGCGCGCCGATCGGCCGCCGCGAAGTGTTCGACGAGGTCGTTCGGCAGGCCTTTTCCGGACGC
>CAZQYE010000307.1:0-2899 GCA_964597375.1 uncultured Myxococcales bacterium | reverse complement strand
ACCCGGTGCCCTTGAGGTCGAACGGCTCGATGATTGGATGGAGCGATTCCTTGTAACGAGCCTTGTCCTTGTTCGGTTCGTAGGTGGGCTTGGGATCGACCACGAGGCGGCCGGTAAAATACAACCGGCGGAAGTGGTCGATCACGAAGTGCTTCTCGACCGACATGCCCTCGTCGCCGTGGCCGATGCTGCCGGTGTCGGCATCGAAGTTACGAAGGTCGAGATCGTCGCTCTCACCCCAGCGGGCCTCGTAGTTGTACATGATCTTTCGCGCCACGTCCGGGTCGTTCGGATCGATGTTCGGGAAGGGCTGGCCGGCAACCCAGTTGAGTACGCGCTTCTTGTCCTCGGACAGCTTGACCTGCGCGGAGTACTTCTCGGTCGCCTCCCGGTAGGCCTTGGGCAGCGGAATCGGCTGCGGATCGACGATCCTCATTCGCATGCCGCGCTTGATGATCCACTTGATTCCCGGAGAGACCAGGTCTTCGACTTTCTCGATGTTGGCCGCGGTAATAACGTCTCCTGCCTGAACGTCCGCCCGCCCCGCAGTCGGGAGCATCAGCAAACATGCCGTGGCCAGGACGCCCGTGCTCATGAGCAACCGTCGTTTCATCGGTATTCTTCCTCCGCGTGGTCCCGCAGGAACCGTCGTTTGAGGCCGTGCGACCTTCTTTACACCAAGTCCCGCCACATACTCAACTCCGGCGAAAAAAGCCACCCGAAGCAGCCGCACGGCCCCATCGCGGCGGTCCCCGGGACTGCACGGGCTTGCATCAGACCGGTATATTGCTACCTGTAGGGGTCCGGCCGAACCTGTCGCAGCCCCCACACGTCAGGACGGACCTGGGCCGCGGCGACCCCAAACCGTCGCGAGGACGGAGGAACCCATGAACGCACTGCGAAACGTCTGCTGCGCCGCCTTGGCCGCGATTCTCATCGTCACCGCCTCGCAGGCATGGGCCGGAGGCAAGATCACGGGCAAGGTTCGACTCGAGGGCACCCCGCCCGCGCCCAGACAAATCGACATGTCGGCCGACCCCAACTGCGTCAAACTCAACCCCGGCGGGCGTCTCGACGAGGACGTAGTCGTCGCCAAGGACGGAAGCCTGGCCAACGTCTTCGTCTACATCAAGGAGGGCCTCGGCGACGCCAAGTTCGAAAAGCCGAAAGACCCGGTGGTCATCGACCAGAAGCACTGCATGTTCACCCCCCGTGTTCTCGGAGTCATGGCCGGCCAGACGATCGAAATCCACAACAGCGATTCGTTCCTGCACAACGTTCACTCGCTCCCCAAGAAGAGCCGGCAGTTCAACGCCGCAATGCCGATTCCCGGAATGACGCTGAAGAAACGCTTCATGGCCCCGGAGGTCATGGTCCGAATCAAATGCGACGTTCACGGCTGGATGGCAGCCTGGGTGGGCGTGCTCAAGCACCCGTTCTATGCCGTGTCGGCCGCCGACGGCACGTTCTCGATCGACGGCGTCCCGCCCGGAACGTACACGCTCGAGGCCTGGCACGAGCGCTTCGGAACCCGCACGGCCACGGTGACGGTATCCGACGGCCAGGCGGCGACTGCCGATTTCACGTTCACCGCCGCCGAGTGACCGATTCGACCGGGGAGGCAGTACATCTTGCGTATCCGCCCGAAACGGCGTAGGTCGACACGCTGACGGAGCTTCACATTCCATGCCGCCTAGCCATCCCAAGCTGGTCTTCCGCCTAGCGGTCGCCGCAGTCTTTGCCGCACTCTTGCTCGTCATCGCCGGCGGCCTCGTCACCAGCCGCGACGCCGGGCTGGCCGTGCCCGACTGGCCACTCTCCTACGGTACGCTCAACCCGCCGCGGTGGTGGGCGATCGAAAACGTTCGTACCGAACACGGCCACCGCCTGGTCGCCGCATGCGTCGCGTTGCTCACCGTGGCGATGGCTGCGGCGGCGCGCATGAGGCCGTGCCCAGCACGGGTTCGCACGCTTGCGACTTGGGCGGCCTGCCTGGTCTTGGTGCAGGCGGTTCTTGGCGGACTGCGCGTGCTCGCCATGTCGCTCGACCTGGCGATGATCCACGGGGTCGTCGCGCAGGTCTACTTCGTCGTCCTCGTCCTCACGGCTGCGGCGAGCTCACCTCTGGCCGCCGGCCGTCCGTCGCGCGGTCGGCTGCCCGCGGCGGCGGCGCGCGTGCTCGAGCTGCTCACCGTCGTCGTTGCGGGACAGCTCGTCCTGGGGATCGTCATTCGGCATCTCGGTCCGGCGGTCCGCCCGCTGGCCGACAACTGGGTGTTCTACCTGCACGTCACGGTAGGGCTCGCCATTTTCACGTTCGCCGTTCACCTGCGTCGCTTGGCGCCGAGTGCTCCGGCCTCTCGTCTCCGGCGGGCGATCGGGATGCTTCCGCTGCTCGTGGGCGGACAGATTCTCCTTGGCATCCTGACGTGGCTCGTCACGGACGACATGCGCGGAGATCTCGCAGCGTCGGTGTGGCAGGCTTGGCTGCCAACCCTCCACGTGGCCCTCGGTGCGTTGGTCTTCGCCGCCATTGCTGCCCTCGCGGCGCTTCCGGCGATCACGCGCGAGAGCGCCGAGGAAGGGATCGACGGCAGCGCAGTGCCGGCGACCGGAGTGCTTCGCTGATGGCCGCTCCAACGTGGATCGCCCGAACCCGAACGCTCGTCCACGAGCGGTCGGCCGTCTATCTCGAGCTCACCAAACCCCGCATCACGTTGATGGTGATGCTGACGGTCGCGCTCGGTTTCGTCCTCGCTCCGCCGGTCGCCTCCGCCGCCACGCTCGTCCACGTCCTGATCGGCACACTGCTGTCGTGCTCCGGCGCCGGCGCCCTGAACCAGCTTCTCGAGCAGGATCGCGACGCGGTCATGGAGCGCACCCGCTTTCGCCCTCTGCC
>CAZQYE010000306.1:0-2906 GCA_964597375.1 uncultured Myxococcales bacterium | reverse complement strand
GCCATCCTGCGGATCATCCAGATCGGGCCGCGCGCGTCCTGAGTCGGATTGCTCGACTTCCCCGCCGGAAGAGGCAAGCGTAAAACCTACTCCGTCCGCACCGCCGCTCGGCAATCAGGCGGCCGTTCCCATGAATGCCTCTTCTTCCGCTGTATCGCGGCAACCGACGGGCGCTCGAGGATGCGGTCGAAGTACGCAGCAAGTCGCGGCCACCGCGTCGCGTCGATCCGCTCACCCCCGTAAGATCGATGAGCGGCGAGACGACGGCAATGTCGAGGGCCAAGCCGCGGCCCTCTTCAGACCCCATCCGGAACCGGGCCCCCCGGCCTAGGGCGCCTTGCGGCGCTTGCGCCGCCGGCGCTGTGAGCGCCCGCCGGGCCGAGAAGCACCGGCATCTTCCGCCGGCCCTTCGTCGCTGCGAACCTCTCCCGCCGGCGTGACTTCAACGGTGACTTTCGCCGCCGTCTCCTCCGAGCGGCCTGCGGCCCCGTACGCTACGAGACCAATGCCGGCAAACGCACCGACGAGCGCCGCCATGAACAACGCGTAGACGACGAGATTTGCCGCTGGGCCGGCGGGCTCGAGGCCACGCACGCCGAACGATGCGGCAAGAACCGCCGCAACGAGGTTCCCGTACGCCATGACGAGCATCGACCAGAATAGGATCGTCTGCTCGCGTCCCTTGAGGCTGAGCCGTCTGGCGACGGCGGCGACCGCGAGGAGCAGCATTCCATTGAGAAGCCCCTCGAGGTGCGCCATGCTCCAGGCCCGCGCCTCCCCGCCGAGGGAACCGAGCCGCACCATTGCATAGGGAAATCCTGCAAGCAGGCCGCCCAAGACAACGATGGCGCCATGAAAGACAAGACGGTTTCTCAGACTTCGTTTCACGACCGAACGCCCCTTTTCTTGGCGGCAAAAGTTTGTTTCGTATCGGCCATGCGCCGGACAGTCAAGGAACCCGCGGCAACGCACCCGCGGCGAGGGTCCCGGCTCATGAATCGGCGCGGGAATAGGGGTAGTGTCCTGAGCATGAGACCGGTCGAAGTCGGCGGCGTTCGCCTCGAACTCGAAAGTCCGGAGGCCGGCCGGTACCTGGCTCCCATTCTCATCGTGCCGGGACTCTTCCAGTCCGCCGTCTGTTGGCGCGGCGTGACGAGCATGCTGGCCCATCGCGGGTGGGAGGTATACGTCCTTCCCCGTACTGGCCGAACTCCTTCGGCCGGCTGGCAGGATGCAGTCGAGGCCGTATCGGCAGCCGCCAGCGCACTCGCGGATCGGGTGGTCTTGTTCGGCTCCGACATCGGAGCGGCCCTCGCCCTCGAGGCGTGCTCGAGGGCCGACGTCCTCGCCCTGGCCCTGTTCGCGCCGACGCTTCCAGGCGACGCCGGTCGCCGCTATCTCGACGCGCTCGGCCTTCTTGGACGCTGGCGCCGGCGCTCCTCGCCGCTCGTGGCGCCACCGCCGCGCCTGCGCAAGCGCCTGTGGCAACAAGCCGACGCCGAGGACGAGCCGGCCGGCCTGATCGAGGACTTGATCGCGGGCCCCGTGTTCTCACCGCCGGCGAAGCATCCGCCGGCTATCGTTTTCGAAACGCAAGGAGACCCGCTCTCCGGCGGCCGGACGCCGATCGTCTCGGAACCGTACGCAAAGACTTCGGACACCCGGGTCGAAGGACGGTGGTGGCCGTCTCTCGGCTGGGAAGCCGTGTCGAACGAGGTACACCGCTTTCTCGTGCTGACACTGGCCGATCGCGTAGTCGAATTTCCCGATGAAGTGTTAGGGTAAGCACCATGGCGACGATGCAGGCGATGGTACTCGAACGAAACGCCCCGGTAACGGCGCGGCCGCTGGTGCTGAGCGACATCGAGCGCCCGCAGCCGCAGACCCAGCAAATCCTCGTTCGCGTGACGGCGTGCGGCGTCTGCCGGACCGACCTGCACGTGATCGAGGCCGAGCTGCCGCCACAGAAATTACCCGTCGTTCCCGGGCATCAGATCGTCGGAGTCGTCGAGCGGCTCGGAACCGGCTGCAAGCGGTTCGCACCCGGGGATCGCGTCGGTATCGCCTGGCTGAGGCGCACGTGCGGCGGCTGCGTATACTGCAGCACGGGCTATGAAAACTTGTGCGAACGATCGCGCTACACCGGGTACCACGAAGACGGGGGCTTCGCCGAATACGCTGTGGTCGACGAGGATTTCGCCTACGCGATTCCCGAGCCGTTTTCCGATGTCGACGCCGCGCCGCTTTTGTGCGCTGGCATCATTGGCTACCGGGCGCTCTCCGCGAGCGAAGTTCGGCCCGGCGGGCGCCTGGCGCTGTACGGCTTCGGGTCCTCGGCCCACATCGTCATGCAAATCGCCCTGCACCGAGGCTGCGAAGTGTTCGTCGCGACGCGCGGGGAGAGCCACCGCCGGCTCGCGCGCGAGATGGGAGCCGCTTGGGTCGGTGAGGCCACCGAACCACTGCCCGCACCGGCCGACGGCGCAATCGTGTTTGCGCCGGCCGGCGAGATCGTGCCGGCTGCGCTCCGCGGCGTACGCAAGGCAGGGGTGGTGGCGCTGGCGGGAATCTACATGACGCCGATTCCCGAGCTGCCCTACGAGCCTTGCCTGTTCCACGAAAAGAAACTGCGGAGCGTCGAGGCGAACACGCGAGCCGACGGCGAGGGGTTGCTCGCCGAGGCCGCAGCGATCCCAATCCGACCGCGAACCACTCCGTTTCCACTGAGCGAGGCAAACGAAGCGCTCGTCCGCCTCAAGGAAGATCGGATCGACGGCAGCGCCGTCTTGAAGATCGAGTAACCGGCAGCCGCCGGCGGCTTACCAGCGGGTGGCCTGGCGGGCGAAGCCACCGCACCCGTTGCGTTGCGGCTCGCAACCATAGGTCCGCCGCGGTACCCTCGTGTT
>CAZQYE010000305.1:0-2934 GCA_964597375.1 uncultured Myxococcales bacterium | reverse complement strand
GCGGAAGCGGCCGGAACTCATCGTCGACGATTTCCATCTCGAGGCCGGGAATGAGAAGACCCGCCTTGGCCATGTCGGCGAAGCGTTGCTCGTCACTCTGCTTCAACTGACTGCGCTTGGCGATTCGCCGCGAGACCGTCCCCAGCGGGTTCGTCTCCGTCATTCCCCACCCCTGGATCATCTCCACCCCGAGCCGCTCGTAGAACCAGCGGATCAGCGATACCGGCGGCGCCGACCCGCCGCAGGTCACTCGGTCGAGGGTGCTCAGATCCCAGCGGTCCGGTTCGGCCTCGATCGCCGCACGGACGCCCTGCCAGATCGTCGGGACGCCGGCCGAAATCGTCACTTCCTCGGTTGCGATCAAGTCGAGCAGGCTCACCGGATCCATGAATCGGTGGGGGAAGACCTGCTTGGCGCCAAGCATCGTCGCAGCGAACGGCAGCCCCCAACTCATCGCGTGGAACATCGGCACGATGGCGCACACCGAGTCGGCCGCCGACAGACTCATTGCGTCGGTCATTGCGATCGCCATCGTGTGCAAGTACGTGGAGCGGTGGGTGTACATGACGCCCTTCGGGTTGCCGGTGGTGCCGCTGGTGTAGCAAAGCCCGAGCGGGGCGTGCTCATCGAATTCGGGCCACGGGTAGTCGTCGGGGTGTCCGCCGATGAACTCTTCGTAATCGATCGCCGGCTCGAGCGAGGTGTCGAACGTCCCGTCCTCCGAGCACACGACGAAGCGCTCGACGGTCGGCATTTTTCCCGCCAAGCGCTCGAGAAGGGGAAGCAAGTCCGCATCGACGAAGACGATGCGGTCACGCGCATGGTTGATGATGTACTCGAGGTCCTGGGGAGAAAGGCGGATGTTGAGCGTGTGCAGGACCGCGCCCATGGACGGCACCGCATGGTAGAGCTCGAGATGCCGGTACCCGTTCCACATGAAAGTCGCGACGCGGTCGCCGGGCTCGATGCCGGCGGCTGCAAGCGCATGGGCGAGGCGGTGGGCGCGTGCGCGTTCGTCGGCGTAGGTGTAGCGGTGACGTCCGTCGGCCGTTCGAGTGACGATCTCCTCGCCGGGCGCAATCCACGCGCCTCGATCCATCAATCGCGAGAGCAGAAGCGGGGTTTTCTGCATGGTCATTGGGTCTTCTCCTAACCGTAGCGCCGGTTCGCGCCGCCAAGCCGACGCAGTTGCGGCGCGCTCAGGCCGCCAAGTACAGTGGGCAGCTCGCTCAACGCCCAATGCTGGAAGCGATAGCCGGGGGTCACTCGACCGGCTCGAGAACGACCACCGGAATGCGGCGCGAGGTGCGCTCCTGGTACACGGCGTAGTCGGCCATCAGCTCGACTGCACGCCGCCACAACCGGTCCCGCTCCTCTCCCTCGGCTTCGCGCGCGCGGACGGCGATCGTCCGGCCGCCGATCTGCACGGTCGCGTGCGGATTGGCCGTGAGATTGAGCCACCAGCTCGGGTGTCTCGGCTCGCCGAGGTACGAGGCAATGACGACGAAGCGCCCATCGTCCTCGAAATACGTCAGCGCCACCGTCCGAGGCCGCCCGCTCTTTCGCCCGGTCGTCGTCAGCAACAGGACCGGCATGCCGACGACCTTGGCGCCGATCTTGCCGCCCGTTTTTTCGTATACCCACCGGTGCGCTTTCCAAAACAACTCGACGGCTTTGCTACGCTTTAGTGCCGGCATGAGCCAAACCTCCCCCGTTCACTAGTTCTTGTTCGTCTTGCGCCGCGTTTGCACCCACAAGGTGGCGCCCCGCCTTTCGACCGGCTTCGCCTGCGCGAGGCTCGTCGCACCAAGCAACGAGGCGCGCCGTTGCGCAGAGCACCCTGCAACGCATCGCCGGCAGCCACGGCAAACAGGCGTTTCACGCAACGCCGTCTCACGCGCGTTTATTTCATGCGGCCGCCCAAAAATCACGTCCTTCGAGCCAGCCGCGCTCGCGCAGCCAGCTCCGGATCCGCTCGCGCGCGCCGGCCTGCCCCACTGCGGCAATCGCAACTGCGCTTCCCCGCTCGGCGAACACCCGTTCCATCGACACCACCGGCCACCAGGGTCCTCCCCGCGGCCCAATCGACACACGCCCGCCGATCTTGCGCGGATCGATGTCGGCGAACCCGCAAACGCTCGCTCCTTCTCGGGCGAGTGCTTTGCCGAGCCGCTTACCCACCGGTCCCGCGCCCAGGATCCACACCGGCCGGCCCCCGCAGCGGGCGATGGTGCGCGCCAAGAAATATGCGCGCGCACTGCGGAACGCGTCCGGCGCGTAACGCGGATCGCAGCGCGAGGCCTGCGCCGGATGAAGTCGCCACTGGTAGAGAACCTCGGGCACCTTGGCGATCTCGAATCCGGCTTCGAAGGCGCGCAGCAGCAAGTCGAAGTCTTCGGGCCAGTCGACCCTGCGCCATCCGCCGAGACGATCGAGCAGGTCGCGGCGCATCATGAGCGTCGGGTGCAGGACGGTCGTTTCGACGAAACGGTCGCGCGCCACCTCGGCCGGCTCGACCAGCGAGTTCTGCCAGCGAAGATAGCGGCGCATTCCGTCGCGCACGTGCGCCTGCGGAAAGGCCTCGACGAGACAGCCGGCGGCGAACAAGCTCTCTCGCGCTTCGAGCAAGGCACGCTGCTTGGCCAACCGCTCGGGATGACACCGGTCGTCGGCATCCATCCGCGCAACCAGCGGCGACCGGCTCTCGGCGAGCGCACGCCCGAGTGCAGTGGCGATGCCGCGGTGGCCACCCTCGGTGCTCGAGACGCGAATCCGGCGGTCGCCCGCGGCGGCGTGCTGGAGCACACCGAGCGTGCCGTCGTCGCTGCCGTCGTCGACGGCGATGAGCTCCCAATCGGAGTCGGTTTGAGCCTGGACCGAGGCGATCGCCTCGCCGATCCATGCTTCGGCGTTTCTCGCGGGCATCAGGATCGA
>CAZQYE010000304.1:0-2961 GCA_964597375.1 uncultured Myxococcales bacterium | reverse complement strand
TCGAGCAGGCAGTCGGTAAATCCCCCGGTCGAAGCACCGGCGTCGAGGCAGCAGCGACCGGCGACCGATACCCCAAGAGCGTCGATCGCGCCTGCCAGCTTGTCGCCGCCGCGCGACACGTAGCGGGGCGCACGTCGCACGTGCAACCGGCAATCCGCGTCGAGCAGCGTCCCAGGCTTGTCCACACGACTGCCGCTCGAGGAGACCCGACCCGCCATGATCAGGCGCGCCGCTTCTTCGACGGACGCCGCCAGCCCCCGTTCGACTAGGAGACGATCGGCCCGCTTGCGCGTCGATGCGCTCAGCTCACGACTCCAAGACCGGCGCAACCGACTCGCGCGCCAGCAGCTCGAGAACCGCTCCGCGTTCGCCGAACTCGGCCAACGCAGCCGCCGCCAGGTCGAGCTCCTGGACGAGCAGCTCGCGCGACCGGACGACGCCGTAGAGCGCCGGGTACGTCATCTTGCCCGCCTTGCGATCACCACCGCCGCTCTTGCCCGACACTTCGGTCGAAGCGACTTCGTCCTTGATGTCGTCGGCGATCTGAAAGGCCAGGCCGAAGTGCTCGGAAAATCGATCGAGTGGCTCGATTTGTTCGTCGCCGGCCCCAGCCAACCGAGCCCCGGCCCGCACCGCAACCGCCAGCAGGGCGCCGGTCTTGCGCTCGTGGATCGAGCGCAACGCCTCGGCGCTCGGATCGGCGCCCTCCGCCAGCACGTCGCCCGCTTGGCCGCCGACCATTCCGCGCCAACCCGCCGCACGCGCGATCTCGGCGACCACCTCCATCTGCCGCAGCGGGTCGGTCACCGGCTCGAGCATCAACGCAAAGGCCTCCGTCAGCAACGCATCCCCCGCCAAGATAGCCATCGCCTCGCCAAAGACGACGTGGTTGGTGGGCAGTCCGCGGCGCAGCTCGTCGTCGTCCATCGCCGGCAGATCGTCGTGAACCAGGGAATAAGCGTGGATCATCTCGAGCCCCGCGGCGAAACGAACCAGGTCCCGCGGGCGCCCGCCGCACGCCTCGGCGGCTGCGAGCAGCAGGGCCGGGCGCAGGCGTTTGCCAGGGGCAGTCAGGCTGTAACGCATCGCCTCGACGAGTCGCGACGCGCCGAAGCTACTCAGGCGCGGATCGTCGAGCGACGGCAACACGTCGCCGATGACGTCTTCGACCATCGCGCGCAGGGCGGCCGCCCGTTCGGCCGCAACCTTCGGATCACTCATCGTGGAATGGGCGCGCCTGGGCCTTACCCTGCTCGCCGCGGGTGAGTTCCTCGATCTTCTCCTGAACCGCGTCGAGTCTGCCGTGGAGCAGCCGCACCAGTGCAACGCCGCGCTCGAATGCCGCCAGCGACTCCTCCAGCGGAACATCGCCGGCCTCGAGCTTGCGCACGATCTCTTCGAGCTCGGCCAGAGCCTCTTCGAACCGCGGCTCGCCTTCTTCGCTTTTCTTCTTCGTCGCCGTCATCGGCGCTCCTCACCTCCTGCCAGCTCGAGTGCCCTGGCAAGGTCTTCCGGCGTATTGACGTTGAGCACTTCGTCCTCGCTGCGGGGCCGGACGGCGACGGCGCCGAGGCGGTCGAGAAGCACGCGAGGCGCGATGCTCTTCCTGTCTAGCGCAGCCACCACGCGAGGCAACACCCAGCGAGGATAGTAGGCGACCAGAGGCTCCCAACCGCGACGGCTGCGCAACGCCGCGGGCCGATCGGCCGCCAGTCCGGCACGCAAAACCCGTTCGAGCGTCGCCGGCGTGACCAGCGGGAGATCGCACGCAAGCACCAAGACTCCGGTGCGGGAACGCCACAGAGCCGCTGCGATCCCACCGAGGGGGCCGCGGCCGGGCGGGTCGTCGGCCACGACGATCGCCCGCGAACAACCGGGGAGCGCGACCCGCTCGGCTCCCGTCGCCACGAACAACGAACCGCTGACGACCGGCGCCAGCCGGGAAAGAGCATGTGTAACCAGCGGCCTGCCGTTCCAGGAAACCAGGCGCTTGTCGTTCCCGAAGCGACGCGAGCGACCGCCGGCAAGCACCAACCCATCGACTCTTCTTGCAGCCGCCACTTCGACGCTTCTACGACAACGGACTGCCCGGCAGCGTCGCCGGATCGACGCGTGCGCCGGCGAGCTTGGCGGCCCAATGCAGGTGCGGCCCGGTCACACGTCCTGTGGCACCGACGGCGCCGATTCGAGCGGAGCGATCCACCGTTTGGCCTTCCCGAACGTCGATGCGCGAAAGATGCGCGTAGATCGTATAGAGGCCTTGGCCGTGATCGATCACGATCGTGTTCCCCGTGAAGAATAGATTACGCGCGATCGCGACGCGGCCCGAGTTCGCGGCATACACCGGCGTCCCGGCGCCCGCTCGGATGTCGACCCCAGCGTGCGGGCTGCGGGGCTGACCGTTGAACACCCTGCGCAAGCCGAACGGTGACCCGAGGGCGCCTTCAGCCGGCTTCACGAACGCCGCATACCAGAGGCGCTTCGGAGTAATCGTCGCGAAGACCTTGCGCAGCGCGGCCCGTTCTTTCTTCACGCGCTCGAGCGTCGCTGCATCGAGGTCCGTGTACTTGGAGGCGACGGAAAGGGACTCGGACTCGAAGGTCCGCTTCTTGACGGTCACGCTCCGGCGGCCGCGTAAGTCGCCGAAGGAGAACCCGATCTCGTGGGGCCCCGGTTTCATGTCGAGATCGATCCCGATGTACGCGTTGAACAACCCGCCCGTTACGAAGCCGGGAATCGTCTTCCCCTCGAAGTGAACCCGCCCCTCCTCGTGCCCGGGCGGAAGCGACATGGTCACCCGCACGATGTCGCCTGGACGCGGCTGGCGGGGAACGACGACGAAGACTTCCGGATCGTACTGGGCCGCCCCCGCCGGGGCGGTTGCAAGAAGCGCAACGACCATGGCCGCAACGATCGACTTCATCCTTCCTCCTCGTCCTCCCGCGTATCGATCACGCTTGC
>CAZQYE010000303.1:0-2973 GCA_964597375.1 uncultured Myxococcales bacterium | reverse complement strand
GGGCAGGAGCGACACCCCTACGGGGCCAACCGGTACGGGGTCGCCGCTCCTCCGACGATCTCCATCGCCTTCGTCCGTCGCTTGAACTCCTTACCCGCCAAACCGTCCATCACTCCGAGCTCGACCGCCTCGGCATCCAGACCTCGGGCGATCACGTCCGAGAACACGTCGATCCACATCCGTTTGTCCTCGCGCTCGCCGATCTCCAGGGTCAGGACCTCGAGTCGCTCGTCGTCGCTGCGCATGCCGGCGGCCGGGCGGCCCCAAACACAGGTTCACTTTGTCCGCCTACTTGATGATATCTTGAGTGCTCCCCGCTCCGATCGTCCTGCCGCCTTCGCGGACGGCAAATCCGCCGGCCCGTTGCGAGTCCTTGTCTTTTGTCTTGATCTTGATGTCTAGTCCGCCATTTCCTCTTCTGTGCCGAGCCGCGTACGCGCCACCGGGATCCGCGGGATCGGTGGTCGAAGACCAGTACTCGTCGGCGGTGCAGGCGCAGGCCGGATCGCCCATGTCGGTGCATGAGGGGCCGCAGCCGACGCCATGGAAGGCCGGTGGAACCGATGGATCGAGCCGCCCGAAGTCGGTGATCGTCAGTAGTTCTCGGATGCTCGGCACTCGCCAATCTCGATATCCGGCGAAGCCGCACGCGCCTCCGGGACCGTCCGTGCCGCTGCAGTCGTCGTCGGTGGCGCACACGACCCTCGGATCCTTGTCGCAGCGGTTATTCAACTGTTCGAGAAAGACCGCCACGAGGCTCCCGCTGAAGTCCGTGCCGCCCGAGGACCAGCTATAGAGATTGTCCGCGTCGTGGGGGTTCGCACAGGTTCCCATTTCGTCGATGCAATCCACGGGCACTCCGTCGAAGGCGATCTTCTTCTCCCACATGAGCCTCGTGTTGACGTCGGTAATCGTGCCGTCGCCGTTATCGATGAAGGCAAATGGCTCTCCCATTTGCAGATCCCCGTCGTCGCCCGGACCGTAGCTGACCGTCTGACCGCTCGCCGGAAGGTGCTGGCAGCGCAACGCAGACGCGCCGGCCAGTAGGGAGGCCAAGGCGTCCGTATGTTCCGTGGTTCGCGCGCGGACCTCCGCCTCGTCTCCGTTGGAAGGGCAGCTTCCGGCGGCCTTGGACTCCTTGGCCTGCCACTTTTTCGAGAAGACCGCATCGCACTTGCCGTAGTCCGGCAGGGCGGCCTTCTTCGCTGCCTTCGCATCTGCCTTCAGGCGACACTGGCAGTACTTGCCCGCATCGGTGAGTTTGCCCGCCCGGCACTTGGTGGCGGCGTCGAGCGCCCATGCCGGCCCGCACGCGGCTAGAGCCGCGACCGTCGCTGCTACGAGCACCCGCTGCACCCGTTTTCCGTCGATCCTTTTCGTCATCGCAAGTGCCTCCCCATGAAACCGCTGATTCCCGTGCCCGAACGACTTACTTGTTGGATATCGGACCCTGTTTGACCCCTTCCTCTCCAATCGCGAGTCTTTGCAGCTCCTCGCCTGTGATGATTACCGCGATCGGAGTCAGCACGTCAGCGCCCGACGGCATCGAGATGACCAGCCGATCGCCAAGAATCGTCTGGGAGTCGTTCGGGTTGACGATCGGCCCGCAACCGCCGCTCCAGCCGAATGCGACGGCTCTCGCGCCGGCCCCGACCGGCAGATCTATCTCGAACAGATCCGGCGGCACGTCCACAGACCAACTCCAAGCGCTTCCCGCCATTCCGGATGGCTTGGACGACGTGTTCTGCAGGACACCGCGGCAAGTCACGGTGGCCGTTGCTTCCATCGGTGTCTTGACCGACGGATCCCAGCCTCGGACGTGGATCGACCCGTAGTGCGGATCGCCAGGACCGTAAACACGCATGACGGCGACCATCACGTCGCCGTGCTCGGGGGTACCCGCGCGGTCGATCAGCGCTCGCAAGATGACCGACAGCTCGGATCCCGCGGGGAAGGCGCCACCGACGTCGTCACGGACGCGGGCACTCCAGTGCTGATTGGCACCGGCGCCGCTGACGTCCGTGGTGAGGCCGTCGACCCATTTGCGCAAGACGCCCGAGAGCAGCAGTTGCTCGTCCGGCGGCACGCCGCTCGCCTCGACGCTCGCTCTCCCGAGCGCAAGATGATCGAGACCGGCGATGCCGACTGGCGCCGATGTGGTCGCCGGCATACAAAGCAGCTGTGCCTTTGTCTTGGTGAGCGTCCGCGTACCGAAAGGATCCGTCACCAGAGGGTCGGGCAGCGCAGCGCCAGGGCACTTCAGTTTGTAGCATAGGCGCGCGCCGGGAATCTCGAGCCCCACAACGCCCACCGATGGACCGTTCGCGCCCGTAAACGTCGCATCGGACGGTAGGCACAGCACCTTGCTCTTACTCATCCGGCAACCCGCAAGACGCGCCCACTGGGCAGTGCTAGCATCGGCCTCCGTACTCTTCCGTTTGATGGAATCTTTGATCTTGAAACAGGTCAGCCCGTCGAACGCCGGGCCTCGCGCCTCAGCAACGCCGGCAAGCAAGACCAGCAACGCGACGCCGACGCGCTTGGCGGCACAAGCACGATCCGCTCTCATCTTTGCCTCCCCTCGAACGACCGCCGCATGCGGCACGACGGACGTCACGCCTGGAGCGCTATCACGCTTCGGTCTCCTTTGTCAATGAGATGAATCGCACCAGGTTCCCCCAAGGCGATCTTCTAACGCGAAACGCTCGCCTGAGGTTCCAGACGTCTGACGCGGGGTAACGATGGGCGCCACGTACCGCAGCCGCAGGCGGAATCGCTTTCCGCTCCTCTTGGGTGAGGCGATGCGGTCGCGCTGTGGCTCCTGTACGACGCGCGTGAGCGTCTTGCCTTCGTGCGCCGCCGTCCTCTTGGCTTCTCGCAACGCGGCATCGCCGCGTGTCCAGGGTCGTCCTCGGGTTGCTCCCTTGGCGCTGGTCGCTCTTTTGTGCGGTTGCCAGGGAGACGGCGCGGGGG
>CAZQYE010000302.1:0-2980 GCA_964597375.1 uncultured Myxococcales bacterium | reverse complement strand
CGGGTGGTCTTGACGTCGGGCCTGTTGCAAGTCGCGACGACGACGGCGGTTGCCGCGGCCGCTGCGGCGACGTTCGGACTCGACTGGGGGCCCTCTCTGGTTGCGGGCTTCGTCGTTGCGCTGTCGAGTACCGCCGTGGCACTGAAGACGCTGGCCGACCGCGGCGACGCCGATACCCCGCACGGCCAGCTCGCTCTTGGAGTCCTCGTGTTCCAGGACATCGCCGTCCTGCCGATGCTGTTCGTGCTGCCGCTTCTCGCGGGTTCGGCCGGCTTCGCCGTCGGTGGACTCCTCGTCGCTTTGGCATGGGCTGCGGCAGGGGTGGCGGCGATCGTGGTCACGGCCAGGGTGGTCGTTCCGCTGGTCTTCGCCCAGATCGTCAAGCTGGGAAGCCGCGAGCTGTTTACCGGGACCGTGATGCTGACCTGCTTCGGAACTGCGTGGCTGGCCGGGGCCAGTGGTCTGTCGCTAGCGATCGGGGCCTTCGTCGCCGGCCTCGTGGTTTCCGAGTCCGAGATCAGCCACCAGGTCGTTGCCGAAGTGCTACCGCTTCGCGATTTGTTCTCCAGCATTTTCTTCGTGTCGATTGGAATGCTCGTCGACATTCCGTTTCTCTCCGGCCACCTGTGGCCGCTGGCGGTGGCCGTGCCGTGCGTGGTCGGGCTGAAGTGGCTGGCGGGCGCCGGGGCGGTTCTGGCCGTACGCCGTTCGCTGAGGCTCGGTCTACTCGCCGGCGCCGCCCTTGCGCAAATTGGAGAGTTTTCCTTCGTCCTCGCCGAGGAGGCCCGCCGGGCCGGCATTTTTACCGGCGACGCCTTCCAACTCGTGGTCGCTACCGCAGCCGTTACCATTGCACTGACGCCGGTGCTCGTGGCGGCTGCCGAGCGCATTGCGCCGCGCGCCGAGGTTCCCCTGGTCGAGGCGCCCGACAAGGGTGGTGGACTGCCCCGCTCCGGTCACGTCGTGATCGTCGGCTACGGCCTCAATGGCGGGAACCTCGCCCGCGTCTTGGCGGAGACGAGCATTCCGTATTGCGTCATCGACCTCGACGGTGCGGCGGTCGAGTCGGCGCGCGAGGCGGGACACCCGGTTCTCTACGGCGACGCTACGCGGCGGCACGTCCTCGAGCGTGCCCACGTGGGCGAAGCGACGACGGTCGTCGTTGCGATCCGCGATGCTGCGGCAACGCGTGCCATCGTCTCGCTGGCCCGCCGGATGAACGAAAGCGCGGCCATCGTCGTCCGTACCCACTACGTTGCGGAGATCGAAGATCTCTATCGGCTCGGCGCCGACGAGGTGATTCCGGAGGAGTTTGAAACCTCGGTGGAGATCTTTGCGCGCGTCCTCGGCCGGCTCGACATTCCGCGCAACGTGATCGCCGCTCAAATCGATGCACTGCGGGCCGAGCACTACGCGCTTCTTCGCGGGCGCGGATCGACGCGGCAGTACCTCGACACCCTGTACGACATTTTCATGGCGGCGACGACGATCACCTACCTGGTGCGGGACGGAAGCCCCGCGATCGGGCGCACGCTCGATGAGATCGGCCTGCGCAGGGCCACCGGCGCGACGGTCATCGCCGTGGTACGGGACGGGCGTGCCATGGCGAACCCGAGCCTGTCCACGGTCGTCGAGCGCGGAGACATTCTCGTCCTGCTCGGCAACCACGCGGAGATTACCGCTGCACGAGCGGCCCTCGATCCTCCGGGGGATCTAGGCGACGCGCCTGCCGGGGGCGAGGCGGCCGAGTAGCCACGAACGCGGTGCAGCGACCTCCGGCCGCGCGGACCAAGCGATTCGTGGAGCGCCGCGGGAGATCCGTGTTCCGCGTGTTTGGGACGTTCGGCGGCGCTTTGGTACACTCAGCGCCGCCTGCTTGGCGAAGGAGTGGAACATGGCCGACAAACCCGAATCACCCGCCGCGGAACCACAGCCGATCGCGATTCAGTCGGACCCGCAGAGTGCGGCGGGCGTGTACTCGAATCTGATGATGGTCACGCACCGCAAGGAAGAGTTCGTTCTCGACTTCCTGTTCGTGCAGCCGCAGCGCGCCGCCAGTGGGGAGGCGGTTGCCAACTTGCGCGCTCGGGTGATTACCTCACCCGAGCACGTCAAGCGGATCGTCCGTGCCCTCGAGGAAAACATCAGGCGGTACGAGGGCAAGTTCGGCGTCATCGAAGAAGCGACGGACCTGCCGAAGGTCGTTCACTGACGTTTCAGGTGAATTGCTCTGCGCCGCCCCTCCGAGGCGTACGCCCGGGACTCGGCCGCCGGGAGCCGGCCCAAGGCGAACCGCGCCTGGAGGCTCGACCGCCGAGATGGGCGGCAGGTCGTGCTCGGTGCCGGCTGCGGGGTCGGCGCCCGCGGGGCGCGCTACATGAACGGTGCGAGCAAGAGCACCTGAACGATGAACCCGATCAAGCACACTCCCACGGCCCGGCCGGTACTCTGGTAATCGAGCGCCTGCCGGACGGCAACGACCATTGCCGCGAGCATCCAGACTGCGGCGACGAGCGAGAGAATCGCCGCCAGGCCGGGGATGATCCCGAGCAGCCGAATCACTCCCGGAGCGCTCGAGAACCCGATCGTGCGCAGGAGCTGCCCGAAGTCGGCGTTCGTTTGAGGTTCCGGTAGGAGCTTGGCGCCGATCAGGTAGGTCAGACCAGCCCACAGGGCCCAGCCGACGAGGCTGCCGATGGCTGCAATGAGGATGCCGCCGAGCCCCCCGGCGTGCCCGACGCCCAGTCCGATACCGGCCGCGACACTGGAAAGCACGACCACGGTCGCCGCTTGCGCGAGTGCGCTCTCGTCCGCTTCGACTTCTTCGTACAGGGCAACGTCGAGCTTGGCCGCTCTCAGCATTCGATCGAGCAGTTGGTTCATAGCCCTTCCTCCTTGCCGGTGCTCTCTTTGAGGCTACACGCCGAGGCGGGGGGACTCCACTCGCGCCGTACGGGCTCGACACACGTTCGCCGATCGT
>CAZQYE010000301.1:0-2993 GCA_964597375.1 uncultured Myxococcales bacterium | reverse complement strand
ACGTTCACGTGCGGCTTCGTCCGTTCGAACTTCTCCTTTGCCATCCCTGTCTCCTCCTAAAAATTCGCGCCCGACACTTCAGACTCCCACCGCGCGGGCCGTCAGCTCTTCGGACACCGCAGCGGGAACGGGTTCATAGTGCGAAAACTGCATCGTAAACGTCGCCCGGCCCTGTGTTCGCGACCTCAGTTCGGTTGCATAACCGAACATGTTGGCGAGCGGCACCACCGCGCGCACCACTTGAGCACCGGCACGCGCAGTCATCGTCTGCACGCGCCCGCGCCGGCCGTTCAGATCGCCGATTACATCTCCCATGTACTCTTCGGGAACGACGATCTCGACGGCCATGATCGGCTCGAGCAGCACCGGCGAAGCCTTGCGCGCCGCCTCTTTGAACGCCATCGAGCCGGCCACCTTGAACGCGAGCTCCGACGAATCGACTTCGTGATACGAGCCGTCGTAAAGCCGGGCGCTGCAGTCGATGACCGGATACCCGGCGAGCGGCCCGGCCGTCATTGCTTCGAGAATTCCCTTCTCGACCGCCGGAATGTACTCGCGTGGGATTACTCCACCTTTGATGTCGTTCGTGAATTCGAACCCGCCTCCGGCCTCGAGCGGCGCGATCTCGATGCAAACGTGTGCGTACTGCCCGCGGCCGCCCGACTGTTTTACGAAACGCGTTTCCTGCGTCACGGTCTTGCGGATCGTCTCCTTGTAGGCGACCTGAGGCTTTCCGATGTTCGCATCGACGCCGAACTCGCGCGTCAGTCGATCGACGATGATCTCGAGGTGCAGCTCGCCCATTCCGGAGATCAGGGTCTGGCCGGTTTCTTCGTCGCTACTCACACGGAACGACGGGTCCTCGGTGGCGATCTTCTGAAGCGCCGTGGCGACCTTTTCCTGATCCGCCTTGGTCTTCGGCTCGATGGCAATCGAAATGACCGGCTCGGGGAAGGTGATGCTCTCGAGAACGACCGGGGAGGCCGGTGCACAAACGGTGTCTCCCGTAGTCAGATTCTTCGGGCCGACGACGGCCGCAATGTCCCCGGCGTGCACTTCCTTGACGTCTTCGCGGTTGTTCGCGTGCATCTTGAGCAGGCGACCGACGCGCTCGCGTTTGCCCTTGGTGGCGTTGAGCACCGTCTCTCCGACCCGCAAGACGCCCGAGTACACGCGAATGAACCCGAGCGTGCCGACGTACGGGTCCGTCATGATCTTGAAGGCCAGGGCCGCCAGCGGCTCGTCGTCGCTAGCACGCCGTTCGAGCGGTTCGTGCGTGTGCGGATGGGTTCCCTGAACCGGCGGAACGTCGAGCGGCGACGGCAGAAAATCGACGACCGCATCGAGCATCGTCTGCACGCCCTTATTCCGAAACGCCGCGCCACAGAGCACCGGAACGACCTTCATTTCGAGAGTCGCCTGGCGCAAGACCTTCTTGACCTCCGCGGCCTCGATCTCGCTGCCTTCGAGGAACTTCTCGAGCAGCCCCTCGTCGACGTCGGCGAGCGCCTCGATCAGCTTCTCGCGCGCCGCCTCGGCCTCTTCGAGCATCGCCGCCGGAACCTCTCTCTCGACGGGGGTCGCCCCAAGGTCGTCGTCCGACCAGACGATCGCCTTCATCGCCACCAGGTCGACGACCCCTTCGAAACTCTCTTCCTTCCCAATAGGCAGCTGAATGGGAACGGCCGGGGCCTGAAGACGGCCACGCATTTGTTCCACCACCGCATGAAAATCAGCGCCCATGCGGTCCATTTTGTTGACGAATGCTATCCGTGGAACGCCGTAGCGGTCGGCTTGCCGCCAAACCGTTTCCGACTGCGGCTCGACTCCCCCAACGGCGCAGAACACGGCGACTGCACCATCGAGGACCCGCAGCGAGCGCTCGACCTCGATCGTGAAGTCTACGTGCCCGGGAGTGTCGATGATGTTGATCTGATGCCCGCGCCACTCGCAGGTGGTCGCCGCCGAGGTGATCGTGATCCCCCGCTCCTGCTCCTGGACCATCCAGTCCATGACGGCAGCGCCGTCGTGCACCTCTCCGATCTTGTGGCTGATGCCCGTGTAGTAGAGGATGCGCTCGGTCGTCGTCGTCTTACCGGCATCGATGTGGGCCATGATGCCGATATTACGGAGCTTCTCGAGCGGCTTTCGGCGTGCCATCGTTCTGCCCTTACCAGCGGTAGTGTGCGAACGCCTTGTTCGCCTCGGCCATGCGGTGCGTGTCCTCGCGCTTCTTCACCGCCGCACCACGGTTGTTCGCCGCATCGATGAGCTCGGCTGCCAGCCTGTCGCGCATACTCTTCTCGGCGCGCGATCGCGCTTGGCCGATGATCCAGCGAATCGCCAGGGCGAGCTGCCGGTCGGCGCGCACCTCGACGGGAACCTGATAGGTCGCGCCGCCCACCCGCCGCGATCGCACTTCGACTACAGGCTTGACGTTCTCGAGCGCCTTCTTGAACGTCTCGAGCCCGTTTTCCTGCGTGCGCTCCTCGATCAAGTCCAGGGCGCCGTAGAAGATCCGTTCCGCGACGCTCTTCTTGCCCTTGAGCTGCATCGAGTTGATGAACTTCGCAACCACGACTTCCTTGTACTTGGGATCCGGTAGGATCTCGCGGCGCTTGGCTGGACCTTTGCGTGCCATCGGACTGCCTCGTACTCCTACTTCGGACGCTTCGCCCCGTACTTCGAACGGCGCTGCCGGCGGTCTCCGACGCCCACCGTGTCGAGGGTTCCCCGCACGATGTGGTAGCGGACGCCCGGCAGATCCTTGACGCGGCCGCCGCGGATGAGCACCACCGAGTGCTCCTGCAAATTGTGGCCGACGCCCGGGATGTAGGCCGTCACCTCGATCCCGTTGGTCAGGCGCACGCGCGCGACCTTACGAAGCGCCGAGTTCGGCTTCTTCGGCGTGGTCGTGTAGACGCGCGTACACACTCCACGGCGCTGGGGGGACGCCCCCAACGCCGGTGCATCGGTCTTGCGGGCGAGCTTAC
>CAZQYE010000300.1:0-2995 GCA_964597375.1 uncultured Myxococcales bacterium | reverse complement strand
GAGAGAACCTGCGAGCAGGTCTCGAGCATCGCCCAGTCGTCTTCGACTACCAGGATCCGCTCCATCAGGTTGCCTCGCTCTTCCGGTCCAGTGGCAGCAGAATCGTTACCATCGTTCCCCGTCCCGGGTGGCTGCGTACCGCGATACGGCCACCGTGTTGGCGGACGATCCGATCAGCGATCGCCAGCCCGAGGCCCGTGCCGCCGGTGAGGTCCTTCGTCGTGAAGAACGGCGTGAACATCTTCGCCATCACGTCTTCGCTCATTCCGGGCCCGTCGTCACGAACCCGTATTGCAATGTAGTCTCCGTCGTCCCGACTTTCCCGACTCGATTCGACATGCACGGAACCTCCGGGACCGACTGCATCGATCGCGTTGTCGATCACGTTGACAAGCACGTGCAAGATCCCCTCTGGATCGAGATCGAGTTCCGGTAGTGCGTCTGCATGGTCGGATCTTAGCACGGCGCCGCGGGCTTTGGCCTTGTCTTCGAGCTGCGTCGCTGCGTGGCGGGCAATCGCTACAATGTCCGTGCGCCGCTTGTGCAGCGGAAAATCGTCGGCCGAGTGTCGCGAGAACAAAAGCAGGCGTTGCGTCAACTGGCCTGCGCGAGCCGCCAGCGCTCGAATCTTCTCGATATCTTCGAGGAACTGCTGCGGCAAGCCCGCCCGGCGGGCGTCGTTTTCGAGCATTTCCGCTTTCATGATCGCGGCGCCGAGTGGATTGTTTACACCGTGAGCGATACTGGCAGCGAGACTGCCTACGTAGACCATCTTTTCGGACCGCTCGAGTTGTTCGCGCAGTGCGATTTCTTCCGATACGTCGAGAAACCGCAGCAGCATGGAGGGGGCACCCTCGACGCTACGAATGGGAACACCTTTGATGTCGTACACCGTGCCATCCGCCGCTCGCCACAGACCTTGAAATGGTTGCCCCGCATCGACGGCCCGGGCGAGAGACGATTGCTCCTCGTCGAGTGGAGTGAAGCGGTCGATCCACGACCGAGGATCGTGGATGGCGAAACGCGAGCGTGCCCGTTCGTTTGCGAATTCGAGGTTTCCACTAGAGGACACGACGCAGATCGCAAGGCCCAGGTTGTCATGCAAGTTCTCGATATACTCCTTCTGTCCTCGAACCGTATTCTCCGAGCGAGTCAATTCCTCGACTTTTTCTCGTAGTTCGGCCGCTACCTTTTCGAATGCCGCACAGAGTTCCGATGTCTCCAGCGTGCCTAGAACCTCCGGGTCGAGATCCCGGCGCCCCGCCGCTGTGGCGGTGGCTACGAAGCGGGTCAATCGTTCCACGGGGCGACTGACGAGTAACGCGAGAACGACCGTGGCAATGACCGCGGCTCCGGTTGCGGCCGCGGCGTAAATCTTCACGCGCGCCAAGGTTTCTTCGACGCCGGCGAGCGAGATCCCGACACGCACGCCACCCCAATCGCCGGTTGCGGAGAAGTCATACGCCGGCTCTCCCGCGTAGGTGATGAGGCGGGGCGGGTCGGGGCGATCGAAAGGGTGCAGGCTCAACAGCGCCTGTGGAATACCGCGCGCGAACGTATGAGCGATTACCTCACCGCTTCGATCGAGGATGAACGCGTAACGCATTTCGGGCGTGCCTGCCTGTGCGCGCCGGAGAATCTTATAGAGTGCCACGGGGTTTCCGGTGAGAACGCTGTCGGTGCTCTGTAGCAGCAAGCGTTGGGCCATATTCGTCCCGCTGCGCCGAGCACTTGCGCGCAATTCCATGTCGACGAGGCGTGTGATGACGGTGGCCAGCGCGATGCCCTGCAAGAGGACGAGCCCAGCGAACCAGACGACGATGCGCGTCCTAAGACGTACGCGCGGGCGCGCCATCAAGTTCCCCTCGAGTCTCGAAGCGCGACGCTGAGAATCATTCGCCGCGCGCTGTCGTAAAGATCGGGCGGTGGCCGGGTGAACTCGTCGAGCCGCAGAAGCTCGAGGACGCGTCGCCCCTCGCTGTCGGACGACATCGAAAGCAGGGCGTCGCGGAACCGTTGGACGAGCGGGGCGGGAGTGTTCGTTGCGGCAACGACCGGATTGATGCCGTACGGCGGGGAGCGATGGATTATACGAAACGCTTTGCGAAGCTCGGGTTTCTTCTCGATTTCGTATTCGAAGATCAAGCTGTCGACGGCTGCCGCATCGGCGATGCCCTCCTGCACGGCGAGCATGCTGCTGTCGTGACTGTACGTGAAAAACATTCGTCCGAAGAAGGTTCTGGGATCCTCCCCGAGGCTGCGGATCAAGTAAATGGGGTAAAAATAGCCGCTATTAGACAATGGATCGCTCAGCGCGATCGGCCGTCCACGCAAATCTTCCACGTTTTGCACCGAGCTGTCGCGGCGCACGACGAGCAGTGACTGGTACGTCAGCTTGCCCTGGTAGCGCGGCACCGCCACCAACTCGAGACCAAAATCGTGCTCGCCCACCACGTACGCGCCGGTGCAAATCAGGGCGAACTGGATCGCGCCGCGCCGAAGCATCTCATTGACTTCCAGATACGTCTTGCGCTGAACCAGTTCGACGGGCGTCTTCAGGCGATGCGAAAGGTACTGCGTCAGCAGGCGGTAGCTCGGGAACGCCTTTTCGGGAGAGAGAACCGGAGCAACTGCGAAACGGATCGCTTCGCCGCCAGCGCGCGCCTCTCGGGTCTGGACGACGCGATCGCTATTGGGATCGACGGAAACGACCTCATCCCGGCCCCTGCATGCAGGCACGGCGGCTGCGACGGCGACGAGAACGGCAACGACGGTTTTGGCCGCGGACACGAACCTTATTATTTCACGTTCCCCGCGGCGGACGAACCGGGTACGAGACGGATCCACGCTTCGCTTGCGCAAGGCATGCCGACGGCTGCGAGCGTGATCGGTAAGCTCTGCCGCAAAAGCGGGTCGAGAGGGACTGGCGGGAAGAATGCATGCCCCCTCCGGCCGGATTTGCGAGAGGGAGCCGCTTGGAACCCTTGTGGGGTGC
>CAZQYE010000299.1:0-2996 GCA_964597375.1 uncultured Myxococcales bacterium | reverse complement strand
TCCTGTTTTCGGTTTTTCAGGAGCAGTTCGAGCCGCTTCCCGACCTGCTCGATCCGCAAGCGACCTCGGCTGAACTCGAGCGCGGAGATTTTCTCACGCGGCCCCACGAGTATCTCGAGCTCGTCTCCGCTGCTGCAGCTGCACTGCGCATTCCAGTCATACCGAGCATCAACGTTGCTCATGCCGGACACTGGCTCGACTTCGTCCCGCACCTCGAGCAGGCCGGCGCGCGTGCACTCGAGCTCAGCATCTATCAGGTGAGTGACGATCCGTACGTCGCGAGCGCTGCGCTCGAGGCGGCCGTCGTCGAGCTCGTCGAAGAAGTCCGCGGGCGCACCGGCATGCCACTGGCGGTGAAAATCTCTCCGTATCTGACGAGCCTCGTGCACGCAGCGACCGGGATCTGGCAGGCGGGCGCCGCCGGGCTCGTGCTGTTCCAGCGGTTTTGTCAGCCGGACGTCGATATCGAGCGCTGCAGGTTACTGACCGATCTCGAGCTGTCGGTGCCTGCCGAGGTGTCGCTGCGGATCGGCGGACTGCTCGAGCTGTACGGGCGGGTAGGCTGCAGCCTGGCTGCCTCGGGCGGCGTGCACGACGCCGAGCAGGCGCTGGCGTGCATTCTTGCGGGTGCCGATGCGGTCATGCTGTGCTCGGCTCTGCTCGAGCACGGCCCGGAATATCTGGCAGATGTCCGGCGGGGTCTCGAGGAATGGCTCGAGCGCCACGGCGAGGCGTCGATCGGACAAGTCCGCGGTAAGGCGGTCGAGAACTTCCGCGATCGGTCCGCTGCGGCGGCGGGCGATGGTGGCCGACCACCGGCAGCGGCGAGTTGGCAGGAGGTGCACGAATGACACGCTTCAAGAAAATTCTCGCTACGACCGACCTGTCGCCCGAGTCCTTCTCGGCGGTGTCGTTTGCCGGCCATCTCGCGCGCGAGCAAGCGGGAAAACTCACGGTGCTTCACGTGCCCCACAGTACCTCGCTCGTGTACACGGACTTCGCGCCGCCCATCGACATGTTGAACATCGATGCGGCGATCGAAAAAGCCGCACGCGAGCAGCTCGAGAAATGGGTGAGACGACATCTGCACGATCTCTCCGACGTCGAAGTCGTCGTCCGCGCGGGGATCACGCACGAGACGATCTGCGAGGTGGCGGCCGAAGTGGGTGCCAATCTCATCGTCATGGCAACCCACGGCCGCAAGGGCCTCGGACACCTCGTCCTCGGGAGCGTGACCGAACGCGTGTTGCGCGACGCTCCTTGTCCGGTACTCGTGATCAAGCCGCCCAAGCCCGTGATCGAAGGGGAACAGACCGAGCAGGCGTGACGCGCTGGTGCAACCGCCGGCGCAGTTGCACCCATGGGTTGACTGTTCGAGTGATTACTCTAAGAGTCAATACTCATGGAATTCGACGTCGGTCAGCTCGCCTCCCGCACTGGACTCAGTGTCGACACGATCCGCTACTACCAGTCCTTCGGCCTGTTGCCGCCGCCCGTGCGCCGCGGCCGCCGGGCCTTCTACGGCGATGACCATCTCGACCGACTCGAGCGCATTCGCGCGATGGCGGCGCGGGGTTTCTCGCTCAAGGCGATTCGCGCGTTGCTCGAAGCGGGCGATGCCAGCGAGTCCGACCGAATGCTGCTTGCGGCCATCGAGGAGCAAGGCGAGTCCCCGCGTTACTCTTCCGAAGACCTGATCGAGAAGGCCGGGGTTCCTCCCGAAGTACTGCGGGCGGTTGAGCAAGCCGGATTGGCCGAGGCCGAAGTCGGTCCGGACGGCCGCGCCGGCTACACCGAGGACGACCTGCGCATGGCGGCCGGCGCCAAGAAGCTCCTCGAATACGGTTTCCCGCTCCGGCGCCTACTTCCCCTGGCCGTGCGCTACGACCGCAGCGTTCGCAAGACGGTCGATGGAGCGATCGACCTCTTCGACGAGCACGTCCGCAAGTCCGGTGACGGCGATGCCGAGCGGGTTGCGCGGGCGTTTCGCGAACTGTTGCCGGTAGTCACGGCACTCGTCGCCTACCATTTCCAGCGACGGCTCGTGCAGAGGGCCCTGCGCCGACTCCGGCGCAGCGGCCGGCGCATGGAGCTGCGCCGTGCAGTCGAGGAGGCCTCGCGCGCGCGAGTGCGGTTGTCGTGGCGATGACGCTTCCGCGGCCCGAAGAGAAACGCGAGTTCGTCGAGCGGATGTTCGATGCCGTCGCACCACGCTACGACTTGCTCAACCGCGTGATGACGCTCGGGATCGACCGCGCTTGGCGCCGGCGGCTGGTCGGCGAGTTGGGCCTTGCGCCGGGCGCGACGGTCCTCGACGTAGGATGCGGCACTGGCGACTTGATCGACGAGGTCGAACGCAGCGGTGGGCGAGCCGTTGGCGTGGACATTTCCGCGGGAATGCTGGGTGAGTGCCGGCGCCGCCGGCCTGGAGCGTTTCTGGTGCGTGCCGACGCGGTCGAGCTGCCGCTTGCCGATGAGTGTTGCGATGGCGCCGTTAGCGCGTTCGCGCTGCGAAATTTCGTGTCGATCGCCGACGTGCTCCGGGAAGTCGGGCGGGTCGTTCGTCCCGGCGGGCGGATCGGCCTGCTCGAAGTCGACCGCCCGGCATCGGCGGTCATTCGGCGTGCCTTCGATGCGTACTTCGGCCGGATCGTGCCGCTCGTCGGCCGCGCCCTCTCGCGGGGCTATGCTTATCGCTATCTTTCTGCGTCGCTCGAGTACCTACCGGCCGACGGCGAGCTTGCCTCGATGCTCGCGGATGCCGGCTTCGAGGCACCGGTCAAGCGTGTGCTGACCGCGGGTGCCGCTCAGATCGTCCTTGCGACCAAGCGCGGAGGAGGAAACAGTGCCTGAGAGCCAGGAGATCGCCCATCGCCGGTCGCCCGATTGCCGGCATCGATGGGCGGCCGATGATGCAGAGCCCGGCGATGCCCTCGACTACCTGGCCGCCCGCCTGGACCAGCGGCCGCTGTTTTACTTCGAGCACCCGCAAGCCC
>CAZQYE010000298.1:0-2999 GCA_964597375.1 uncultured Myxococcales bacterium | reverse complement strand
GTCATCAACTTCTCGCTCGAGAACAAGTTCCTCATCCTGCTGATGGCGCTGTTCATCGGGTTCGGCGGCTACTACTCGCTCTCGCAGACGCCGCTCGATGCGATTCCCGATCTCTCGGACGTACAGGTCATCGTGTTCACCGAGTATCCCGGGCAGGCGCCGCAAATCGTCGAAGATCAGGTCACCTACCCGCTCACGACAAAGATGCTGTCGGTGCCGTTCGCCAAGGTCGTGCGCGGCTACAGCTTCTTCAACTACTCGTTCGTCTACGTCATCTTCGAAGACGGCACCGACATGTACTGGGCACGCAGCCGCGTGCTCGAGTATCTAAGCCAGCTCCAGGGCCAGCTGCCCAAAGGCGTCACGCCCACGCTCGGCCCCGACGCCACCGGCGTCGGCTGGGCCTTCATGTACGTGTTGACGAGCCCCAACCGGGATCTACAGCAACTGCGCAGCATCCAGGACTGGTATCTCAAGTACGAGCTGACGGGCGTCGAGGGAGTTTCCGAAGTTGCGAGCGTAGGCGGCTACGTCAAGCAGTACCAGGTCACAGTCGATCCCGACAAGCTCCGTGCTTACGACATTCCGCTCTCGAAAGTCATCCACGCCGTCAAGCGCTCGAACAACGAGGTCGGCGGCCGCGTCCTCGAAATGTCGGAGACCGAGTACATCCTGCGCGTCAAGGGGTACGTCAACGATCCCGCGCAGCTCGGGCAGACCGCCGTCGGTGCCCGCGCCGACGGTACGCCGATTCTGGTTTCCGATATTGCAACGGTCTCGCTCGGCCCCGACATGCGCCGGGGCATCGCCGAGTGGAACGGACACGGTGAGGCCGTAGGCGGGATCGTCGTCGTCCGCTACGGCGCCAACGCGCTCGACGTCATTCATCGCGTGAAGGAGAAGCTCGCCGAGCTGAAAAAGGGCCTCCCCGAAGACGTCCAGATCGAAGTCGCCTACGACCGTTCGGGTCTGATCGAGCGTTCGATCGCGACGCTACGCGAAAAGTTGCTCGAGGAATCTCTCGCCGTGTCGCTAGTGTGCATTGCGTTCTTGTTCCACTTCCGCAGCGCGCTGGTAGCGATCTTCACACTCCCGATGGCAGTGCTGGCGGCCTTCATCATCATGCACGCCCAGGGAATCGGCGCGAACATCATGAGCCTGGGCGGCATCGCAATCGCAATTGGCGCGATGGTCGACGCCGTGATCATCATGATCGAGAACGCGCACAAGCACATCGAGCACAACAAGGACGGCAAGCCGCACTGGGAGGTGATTCGCGACGCATCCCTCGAGGTGGGCCCCACGCTGTTCTACTCGCTGCTGGTGATCACCGTGAGCTTCATGCCGGTGTTCACGCTCGAAGCTCAGGAGGGCCGGCTGTTCAAACCGCTCGCTTTCACCAAGACATACTCGATGGCGACCGCAGCCTTCCTCTCGATCACGCTGGCGCCGGTCCTGATGGGCTATTTCATCCGTGGCCGTATCGTGCCCGAAGAACGCAACCCCCTGAACCGCCTTCTGATCGGCGTCTACCACCCCATGATCGAGTTCATCCTGCGCCACAAGCGCATGTGCTGGGCGATGATCCTGGGCGCGGCGATCACGGTAACGGCGACGTGGTGGCCGTACAGCCGGCTCGGGTCGGAGTTCATGCCGCCGCTGTACGAGGGCGACTTGCTTTACATGCCAACGACGCTGCCCGGCATCTCGATCACGAAGGCGCGTGAGGTGCTCCAGCAAACCGACCGGATCATCAAGAAGTTCCCCGAAGTCCACCACGTGTTCGGCAAGATCGGTCGCGCCGAAACGGCCACCGACCCGGCGCCGCTCAGCATGATCGAGACGACGGTCATGCTGAAAGACGAAGAAGACTGGCCGGAGGTGGACATCACCGACATGGAGGGCAACGTCATCGCGCACCGCCGGCGGACGCCCGAGGAGCTGGTCGACGCTCTCAATGCCGCCATCCCCTACCCCGGCGTGACGAACGCCTGGACGATGCCGATCAAGACGCGCATCGACATGCTGTCGACCGGCATCAAAACCCCGGTCGGCATCAAGATCTCGGGGGCCGACATTCCGACGCTGCAACGGATCGGCGAGCAGGTCGAAGCCGTCGTCCGGCAGGTTCCAGGGACGCTCAGCGTGTACGCCGAGCGCGTTGCGGGGGGCAACTACGTCAACTTCACGGTCGACCGCGAGGAGATCGCGCGTTACGGACTCACGGTCGGCGATGTCCAGGACGTGATCGCCAGTGCGATCGGCGGCATGAACGTGTCGACGACGGTCGAGGGCCTCGAGCGCTACCCGATCAACATCCGCTACCCGCGCGAGCTGCGTGACAACCTCGAGGCGCTAAAGTCGATTCTCGTGCCCACGCCGATGGGCCAGCACATCCCGCTCGCCCAGCTCGCTCACCTCGAGGTCGTCAAAGGCCCGCCGAGTATCAAGAGCGAGAACAGTCGGCCCAACACCTGGGTCTACGTCGATCTTCGCAACATCGACGTCGGCACCTACGTCCAGCGGGCGCAGGAGGCGGTTTCCAAGGCCATCGAGGACGGCCGAATCGAGTTGCCGGCCGGATACAACATTTTCTGGTCGGGACAGTACGAGTACATGATGCGCGCGCAGCAGCGGCTTACGGTCGTCGTACCGCTCACGATTCTGATCATCATCGTGATCATCTATCTGAACACCCGCAGCCTGCTCGAAACCTTCATCGTGATGCTTGCCGTACCGTTCAGCCTGGTCGGCGCAATCTGGCTGATCTGGCTTCTCGACTACAACATGTCGATCGCCGTCTGGGTGGGAGTGATTGCGCTGGCCGGTCTCGATGCCGAGACCGGTGTGGTGATGCTGCTCTATCTGAACGTTGCTTACGAGGAGTGGAAGAAGAAAGGCGCGATGAAGACACTCGGCGACCTGCGCGAGGCGATCTACCACGGTGCCGTCCAGCGCGTGCGCCCCAAGGCAATGACGGTATCGGTCATCCTGGCCGG
>CAZQYE010000297.1:0-3014 GCA_964597375.1 uncultured Myxococcales bacterium | reverse complement strand
GGGTTGTGCTGTGAACGCGCATCCTAGACAGGCGCGGCCGGCGTCACAAGAAGACAGCCCCCGCCGGGGACCGCAGCCCCGGGCCGTTTCCACGCGCAGGTGCCGCAGGATGGCCGTTGGCGAACGCCGCGCGCTCGAGCCGGCGGCGACTCGTTTGCCTGCGGGTGCGCGAGGGCTGAGACCGGGCGTGCGCGGATTCGCTGCAGGGCGGGCATGGTGCGGTACGCACAGGGCGTGGCACTGGCGATACGTCGGTTCCCGCGCTAGGGAAAAGGACCGGCCCGGCCGCCGCGGGCCGAGGAGGTTGCACCGATGGACCTATCGTTTACGCCCGAGCAGGAAGCCTTTCGCCAGCAGGTGCGGCAGTGGCTTGCCGAGAACCTCGACCAGACGTGGAGCGAGGCCCTGCGTGATCCGGCAAACGGCGAGAAAGACCTGATCGAACTGCGCCGCCGCTGGCAGAAGAAGCTCTACGAGGCCGGCTACCTCGGCATGGCGTGGCCGCCGGAGTGGGGCGGGCGGGGGGCCAGCCAGGTCGAAGAGGCGATCCTGGCCGAGGAGCTTGCCAAGGCCGACGCTCCAGAGCACGTCAATTTCATCGGCCTCGGCCTGTGCGCTCCTGCGCTCATTCACCACGGTACCGAGGAACAGCGGCGGCGGTTCATTCCGCCGATGCTCAGCGGCGAGGAAATCTGGTGCCAGGGATTCAGCGAGCCGGGGGCCGGCTCCGACCTGGCGGCGCTTCGTCTGAAGGCCGAGCTCGACGGCGATGAGTTCGTGCTCAACGGCCAGAAGACGTGGACCAGCTACGGTCCCTATGCGGACTGGATTTTCGTTCTCGCCCGCACGGATCCGAACGACCGCTACGGCGGGATCTCGTTCATCCTGTGTGACATGAAAACGCCCGGGGTCGAGGTCCGCCCGCTCAAGCAGATTACCGGAGAAAGCGAGTTCGGGGAGACGTTCTTCGACAACGTTCGCGTACCGCGCTCGAACCTCGTCGGCGAGATCGGTGAGGGATGGAAGATCGCCATGACGGTGCTTGGGTACGAGCGAGGCTCCCTGACGCTGAGCATGGCGGCACGTCTCGGCAACGCCGTCATGCGCTTGGTGGAGACCTGCCGGGAACTCGGCCTCGACGATACCGACACGCGCCGCAAGCTCGGTCGCATGGTGGTCGAGTGGCAGGTGCTCTACTCGAACGGCTACCGAACCCTGGCGAACCTCGACCAGGGCAAGGCTCCCGGTCCCGAATCATCGATCGAAAAGCTACTGTGGAGCGAGTTCGATCAGCGCCTGCGGCTCACGGCGCTCGACGTCCTCGGCCCGGGCGCCCAGCTTCGCCGCTTCGACCGGATGGCCCGCAGGGACATCGACTGGGCGCGTGATTTTCTGTGGTCGCGATCGGAGACCATCTACTCGGGCTCCTCCGAGATTCAGCGCAACATCATCGCCAAGCGGGTGCTTGGCCTGCCACAGGGGTAAGTCCATGAGGTTCGATCTTTCCGAGGATCAATCGCTGCTGCGCGAAGCGACGCGGGATTTCCTGGCGACCGAGTCGCCGATCGACGTTTCCCGCAAGATCAGCGACACGGTCGAGGAAGGCTTTTCGCGCGAGCACTGGAGCAAGCTCGCGGAGCTGGGATACCTGGGCCTGCTGGCGCCCGAATCCGCCGGCGGCCAGGGGCTGGGTCCGATCGAGCTGGCCGTCGTGTGCGAGGAAATGGGCCGCGTCGGTTTCCCGGGGCCGTATCTCGACGTCGTGCTCGCGGCCAAGATGCTCGAGGCCGCTGGACGCATGGACGTCGTTGAAGAGATCGTCTCCGGTTCTGCGATCGTCGTTCTCGCCTCGTGCGATCGCGTATGGCCGACCGATACCTCGGCCGTCCGATATGCCGACGGCCGGGTCGCCGGGACCAAATACTTCGTTCCGTTCGGCGCCGTAGCCGACCGGCTCCTGGTGACGACCGATGCGGGGGTGGTGCTCGCCGATGGTCCGTTCGAGACACGCCCGATGGAGACGATCGACGAAGGCCAGAGATTCGCCGAGGTGACGCTCGATCACGCTGCCGAGCTGCTCGGCGGGGAGGAAATCGTCGATTGCGTGGCCGATCTCGACCGTGTTGCTACGGCGGCGATGGCACTCGGGGTGGCCGAACGCGCACTCGAGATCGCCGTTGCCTATTCGAAGGAACGCGAGACGTTCGGGCGGCCGATCGGCAGTTACCAGGCACTGCAGCACCGCATGGCCGACATGCTGCTTGGTGCCGAGTCTTCCCGCTCGACGGTCTACCGGGCCGCTTGGGCCCTGGCGCACGACCAGGAGAACGCGCCCTTACTGTGTGCCAGCGCAAAGGCGGCCGCTGCGGCGGCGGCGACGCACAACACGCGCGAATCGCTGCAGATGCACGGCGGCAACGGCTTCACCTGGGAATACGACATCCACTACTACCTCAAGCGGGCCGTCACGCTCGAGACCCGCTGCGGTGGGCGCGAGGCCGCCTACGAAGACGCGCTTTCGGCGTTGTAGGTGGGCACGGGGCCGGCGCCGTGCCGGCCCCCGTACCCGTTCAGGACAGAGCAGCTAGGGCCGCGTCGTAGTCCGGTTCCTGGCCGATCTCGGGGACCAGCTGGGCGTGCTTGACCGTGTTCTGTTCGTCGAGGACGAAGACCGCTCGGGCGAGCACTCCCTCGAGAGGTCCGTCGGCGATGGCGACGCCGTAGCGCTCGCCGAAGCCTCGATCCCGAACGTCCGAGCAGGCGGTGACGCGCTCGATCCCTTCGGTTTCGCAGAAACGCTTCTGGGCGAACGGCAGGTCCGAACTGACGATCAACACCTCGACGTCGCCGAGCTGGGATGCTCGTTCGTTGAACGTTCTCGTTTCGGTCTGGCACACCGGGGTGTCGAGACTCGGAACGGTGACGATCACCTTCTTCTTGCCGGCGAGTGCGGCCAGGTCGACGGCCGACAGGTCGGACTTGACCAAGCGGAAATCCGGCGCCGGTTGCCCCGG
>CAZQYE010000296.1:0-3074 GCA_964597375.1 uncultured Myxococcales bacterium | reverse complement strand
GGCTCGGTCATCCGGTCGAGCGCCGAAAACGCCGCGCGCACGATCGCACGTTGCTCGTCGGCCAGACCCGGGCGGCCTGTTTCGTTTCCCATCGGATAATCGAGGAACGCAGCGCGCGGAGGCACGACGTGCTCCGTGATGTCGCGCCCGACCGACATCGTGAGCGTGGAAATCCCGGCCTCCTCGACGAAACGCGCAACCAGACCGACGGTCTGGTGACACACCGGTCAAGCCGGGACGATGTAGAACAAGTCGACGTCCTGCGCGCGCAGCTCGGCCAAAATCGCGGGCGCAAGCTCCGAGAGGACGCGTCGTTGCGAGTAGATTCCCCCCATCCACGAAACCGCCGTCGGGGCCAGCTCGCCGATGGTGCCGTCGGCGGCGAGCTCACGCAGCCGCTCGAGCGGGAAGACGCAGTTCGGATCGCGCTCGGCATCGCCCGTGGGATAACCGAAGTGGGCGACCCTGAGCGCGCCGATTTCGACGTCGGCCGGAATCGTGCGAATCGACGTGTCGTCCTTGAAGTGAAACGGTTCCTGTCCGCTGACGTACACGCCGCCGGAAGCGCCGAGCGCCACGCGGCACTCCGCAAGTGGCTTGCGCAGCGGCGTCCACGGCACGGGCTCGCCCCGGTTGTCCGCCCAGCGGTAGGGAGGCTTGGGAGCGTAGAGCTCGCGGGTTCGTGGAATGTAGTCTACCGGCATCGCTCCACTCTAAACGGACCCGCCCAGGCTCTTGAGCAGCGCGTGCGTGCGCTCGACCGAAGCGCGCGCTCCCTCGCGCACGTCGGCAAACACGGCGGCGTAAAAGTCTGTCGCGCCGGCATCGCGCATGCGCTCGATCCCCGCGCGCACCTCGTCTTCACTGCCGACGATCGCAATGTCGGCCGGGCCTTCGGCGCCCTCGGCGTCGAGGCACGCGCGGTAGACCGGAAGAACGCCGTAGTGTGCGAGCTGCTTCGCGGCGACGCCGCGGGCCCGCTCCTTGTCGTCCGTTACGCACACCGGCAGCGAACACACCACGCGCGGCATCGGTCGCCCTGCTTCCTCAGCGGCCGCCGAGATCGTCGGAACGACGGTGTCCGAAACGTACTTCGGCCCGCACATCCAGGTGAGCGTTCCGTCGCACAGCTCGCCGCACAGGCGCAGCATTTTCGGCATCAGCGCGCCGACGAGAATCGGAAACGGCCCTCCGCCGGGAACCTGCAAGGTCGCGTTGACGTTGTACACCTTGCCGCTCACGGAGCACGATCCGTTGCGCGTCAGATCGCGGACGATCGTCACGTACTCGCGCATGTGGCTGATCGGCCGATCGTAGCTGAGCCCGAACATCGTCTCGATGACGACCTGGTGGCTGCGGCCGAGCCCGAGTGCCAGACGCCCGCCGGTTGCGGCGTTCACGGTGGCGGCCTGCTGCGCGAGCGAGTGAGGGTGGCGCGGGTACGTCGGCACGACGGCCGTGCCGAGTTCGATCCGGCTGGTGGCGCGGCCGGCCAGCGCCAGCACCGTCAGCGCATCGAAGCCGAAAATGTTGGCGACCCACGCCGACGCGAATCCATCGCGCTCGGCCTGGACGAAACGCTCGACGGCCTCGTCGAGCGTCGTGGAATCGCCGAACTGAACGATCAAACCGATATTCATGGACATCCTCCCAGCAAATCCTTGCGCGGGCGCGACCGGCGCCTGCGCCGGCAGCGCCGCCTGCCGCAGCCTGATCTACGTCTGCTTGGTGGCGGCAGCCTGACCGGCGCGAGCAGCCATTCCAACTACAAGATGGGCGACGACACAAACCGCGGGCCGCACCGGCCGTTTCCGAAGCTGCCGTTTTCTGATAGCCGTGTGCCATGGAGCGCTGGCGATACACGAAGGGACTGCACGACATCGGTAACGACTGTTTCGCGTACTTGCAGCCGGACGGATCGTTCGGCTGGAGCAACGCGGGCCTGGTCCGAGGCGAGGGCGCCTCGCTGCTCGTCGACACGCTGTTCGACCTGCCGCTCACCCGCGCGATGCTCGACGCCATGAAAGAGGTCACCGGGCGGGCGCCGATCTCCACGCTCGTCAACACGCACGCCAACGGGGACCACTGCTGGGGCAACGAGCTGGTCGAAGGCGCCGAGATCGTCGCGTCGAAGACGTGCCGCGAAGAGATGCTCAACGAGCTGCAGCCCGAGATGCTCGCCGGTTTGATGAAGGCCGAGGGTCTGGGCCGCGGTGCAGACTATCTGCGCGAGCGGATGAAGCCGTTCGACTTCGAAGGAATCACGGTCACGCCGCCGACGCGCGTGTTCGAAGGCACCCTCCAGCTCGAGGTCGCCGGCACCCAGGTCGACCTGATCGAAGTCGGGCCGGCGCACACGGGCGGCGACGTGATCGCGCACGTGCCGTCGGCCCGCACGGTGTTCACCGGCGACATCCTCTTCGTCGACGGAACCCCGATCATGTGGCGGGGGCCGGTGGGCAATTGGATCCGCGCGTGCGACTTGATCCTCGAGCTCGATCCGGAAGTCATCGTACCGGGTCACGGACCGCTCACCGATCGGCGCGGCGTCGAGCAGATGAAAGACTACCTCGTGACGATCGCCGCCGAGGCGCGAACGCTCTTCGACGAGGGTGTGCCCGCCGACGAAGCCGCGCGCAAGATGGCCGGCGGGCGCTTCGCTTCCCTGCCCGACCGCGAGCGGATCGCCGTCAACGTCGACACGCTCTACCGCGAGTTTCGCGGTGAGCTCGGCGCCTCGGCCGACATCATGGCGCTGCTCGACCTGATGGCCGAGCTCGCCTGACCGAACGCCACGATCCCTGCTTCTTGGGACGAACCGGCAGCAGCAGGCGCGACATACTTTCGACACCGCCGGCCGTAACGAGAGCCTGGAAGCAAGTGGCGCGAGCTGCTGCAGCCGAGAGTTCGCCTAGCCCCGATGTAACAATATCTCTCTGGCGAAAAACGCTGTCACTCGCACGAGCACGCGCCATCTGCGGTCGTGCTCGTGCGCGGCTGAAACATCTCGCCGCTTACCACCGATGCTCACGTACGATCTAATATTCCTCTTCGTCGCGCCTTGCCCGGAACAG
>CAZQYE010000295.1:0-3083 GCA_964597375.1 uncultured Myxococcales bacterium | reverse complement strand
TCGGCGTGCTCCAAGTCGAGTTCGCGGCCGTCGTACTCGTGGCCGAGCAGCAGCGCGCGACTGCCTTCGAAGTCCGAGTCGAGCACCTTGATCACCGGCACCGCCGCCATGCCGACCGAGCGCAACAGCGAGTCCCGGATTTTTTCCCATCCTTCGTCGTCGGCGACTTCGGTGACGACGATGTCGCGGTTCTTCTCGGCGTATTCGAAGAGGCCAAGTTCGCGGATCAGCTGTTCACTGAGGAAGCGGCGCAGAAACGATCGGTCACGCTCGCTCTCACGCACGGCGAACAGAGCGTCTCTTCCGGCGCTCGGGCGGCGCAAGTCGCCGCCTTCACCGCCGTGGCTTTCATAGATGTGCTTCCAGATGGTGAAGCCAAGGTGGTAGGGGTTGAGGCCCCCGGGATGCGGCTGAAGGACGCGGTGGTGATGGACGAGGAACTCGAGCCGCATGTCCTCGGGAAGCTCTAGGGCGTTCATGATCTGATAGTGCCAAAAGCTCGCCCAACCCTCGTTCATGATCTTGGTTTCGATCTGAGGGATGAAATACTGCGCTTCCTCATGAACGATCGTGAGCAGGTCCCGTTCCCAGGGAGCCAGGAAGGGGTTGTGGTCGCGGATGAACAGCAGAACGTCCTCATCGGGCTCCAGAGGGACGCGGCGCAAGTCGGGCTCCTCGTATTCCCGTTTCGGGTGAATCGTGCGGTACGGATCCGGCGGCGGCTGTGCCGCCCGCAGCGCGCGCTCCTCCTGGGCTTTGCGGTCGAGCCTTCGCACCGCGAGGTTGCGCCTGCACTGGAGGGAAAGGGCGTGTGCGGCGTCGAGCACCGACTCGACGCGACGCAGCCCGATGCTCGGATCTTCGATGTAGGCTCGAACCCGTTCCGCGTGTGATTTGAACATCCCGATCGTGAACTCGGGCCGCGTCGAGGAGAACGTAAAGTTGTTCTTGAAGAAGTCGTTGTGGCCGTAGACGTGGGCGATCGTCAGCACGTTGAGCGTCAGCGAATTGTCCGCCATCAGGTACGCCAAGCAGGGGCTGGAGTTGATGACCATCTCGTACGGAAGCCCCTGGACGCCGTACTGGTAGAGCGTGCGTAGTTTCTCGTAGGCCTTGCCATAGGACCAATGCGGGTAATGGGACGGCATTCCCGAGTAGGCCATGTAGCCGATCATTTCGTTGTGGTCGCACAGCTCGAACTCTTGCGGAAAACAGTCGAGCCCCATGTCGGCGGCGACCCGCGCGATGCGCTCGTCCCAGCGCTGGAGTTCTTCGATCTGGTGCTTCATGAGGCCCGCTCTCGATCCTTGCTGAGCAGCGCCTTGAATGACGGCCACACGTCTTCTTTCCGCTCGATCAGAACCGCCTGGAAATTGTCCGCGTCGATCTTGCGGAACGTTTCGATCAGCGAGCTCCCGTAGTAGCCGGCTCCGCGCGGTTTGATCTCCCCGTAGCCCACGAGGTTTGCGAGCTGGCAGAGCTCGCGCACCGCGGCGATGGCGGCGCCGGTGTCCGACCCGAAGTTGTCCCCGTCCGAGCAATGGAACGCGTAGACGTTCCATAGCTCGGGATGGTAGCGGTCGGCGATCACCTCGAGGGCCTTACGATAGCCGGACGAGACGAACGTACCGCCGGATTCGCCCTTGTGGAAGAACTCTTCTTCGGTGACTTCCCGCGCCTCTACGTCGTGCGCGATGAAGACGACCTCGACTTGCTCGTAGCGGCGGCGGACGAACTGGTAGAGAAGGAAAAAGAAGCTCCGAGCGAGATACTTTTTGACCGTGTCCATCGAGCCGGAGGTGTCCATGATGCAGAACACGACGGCGTTCGACTCGCGGTGTATCTCGGTCGTTCGATGGCGGAAGCGCAGATCCTGCTGGTGGAAGGGGCGGCGCTCACCGGGGACCGCCGGCGCGCCGCGGCGTCGCGCCCGCAGCCGGCGCAATTTTTCTTTCACTGTCCGGCGCCGATCGAGGTGCACGCGCAGGCCCACCGTCCGGTAGCCACGCCGCTTGGTCATGCGCAACGATTCGATCGACGCGAGCTCGCGGCGCTCGAGGTCGGGCAGTTCGAGATCCTCGAACATGATGTCGATCAGTTCTTCGAGTGTGACCTCGGTTTCGTAGTAGTCGACACCGGGCCGCTCGCCGGCCGGCCCCGGCTGTGCACCCTGACCGGCCCCCTTGCGCCCGATGACTTGGCCGCGCTCTACGTCGGAGCCCGCCCCTTCGCCGACGCCCGGCACGTTGGTGCCGAACACGAAGCGGTATTCCTTGACGCCGCGGATCGGGACCTTGATCACCCGGTCGCCGGCGCGACCGATGATCGACTCCTCGGCGATGATGTCGGCGATGTTCTCGCGGATCGACGAGCGGACCTTTTGCCGATGGCGTAGCCGATCGCCGACGCTACGGTCGGCGGCCGCTCGCCGGGGAGGGCGGAAGACGGCCGGCACGGTCGCACCTCAGTCCTTCCATAGGTTGTTCGCCGCGTACTTCAGCACCGTGTCTACGCAATGGTTGCAGTATCCGCGTTCGAGGAGGTTCGCGACCATCGCGTCGTATTTTTCGCTTTGCTCGCGGTCGCGGGTGGTCGCGCGGGTCACGACCCGGCTGAGTTCGCGCACCGACGACATGAGCTTCTTCTCGATGGCCTGACGCAGCGGTTCGTAACTGGCATAGCCGATCTTCACGCCGCGGCGACTGCTCGACCACAGGTAAGCGATCACGTCCTGCCGGAATCCCTCGGCCGCCGATCCGATGATGGCGATTTGTTCCTCGATCGACTTCAAAAATCCCTCGTCCGGCTCGAGCTCCTCACCGGTACGGCGATCCTTCACACGGCTCTTGTTGACGAACGCCTCGGCGTGGTCGAGGTAATTCTGGAACAGCGCTTCGGCCTGCTCTTCGTAAGAGAACACGAACGCCTTGGTGATCTCCTTCTCGAGGATCTCGAGATAGGCCTTGTGCAGCGTGTCCTGTAGAAACTCGAGGTACTGCTTGCGTTGGTCGTCCGAGAAATCCGCCTCTCGCACCATCGCGACGAGCGCCTCGCGGACGCTGATCGGGTTGATGCAGTTGCCT
>CAZQYE010000294.1:0-3091 GCA_964597375.1 uncultured Myxococcales bacterium | reverse complement strand
GAGGAAGTCGCCGAGTTGTGCAGGCGTTTTCCTCTCTACCCTTCGCACGGGTACCTGGCCTCGGCGTAGACTGCGCGATGCGGCCGGAGGCCGGTTCCGGAGTGTGATGGCCGAGGCGCGATCGTGAAGTGCCCTTTCTGCGGACATGAAGACAATCGAGTCGTCGACTCGCGCGAAGCGGGCGACGGCGATGCGATCCGGCGCCGCAGGGAGTGTGGCGGCTGCCGCCGGCGGTTCACGACATACGAGCGGCCGGATTTGGTGCTGCCGATGATCGTGAAGAAGGACGGCCGCCGTGAGCCGTACTCCCGGGACAAGGTGTTGGCCGGTTTGCACAAGGCCTGTGAGAAGCGGCCCGTTCCCGCCGACGCGATCGAGCGGATCGCCGTGACGGTCGAACGACGCCTGCACGACGTCGGAGCGCGCGAAGTTTCGAGCTCGGTCGTCGGCGAGACGATCATGGACGAGCTCAAGGACCTCGACGACGTGGCGTACGTGCGGTTTGCGTCGGTGTACAAGTCTTTTCGGGACATCGACGAGTTCCAGGCTGCTCTGGAAACGATTGTGAAAGAGAGGCGCCGGAGGGATCGGAAGTGAGCCGGCCCGTGGAGCACGAGCGCTGGATGGCCGAGGCCTGTGCCGAAGCCGAGAAAGGCCTCGGGAACACGGCGCCGAACCCGCCGGTGGGATGCATCCTCGTACGCGGGGGCCGCATCGTCGGCCGCGGATATCACCGGCGGGCCGGCGCCCCGCATGCCGAGATCGAGGCGATTCGCTCGGCCGGCACGCGGGCAAGGGGGGCCGTCGCCTACGTGACTCTAGAGCCGTGCTGCCATCATGGCCGAACGCCCCCGTGTACCGCTGCGCTCGTCGAGGCAGGAGTCCGCGCGGTCGTCGCCGGCGTTCGCGATCCGAATCCGCAGGTATCCGGCCGCGGGCTGGCCCGCCTGCGCCGCGCTGGGATCGAGACCACGTGCGGGGTGCTCGAGGAACGTTGCGAAGAGCTCATCCGCGGTTTTCGCTGCTGGGTCCGCACTGGAATGCCGTGGGTCGAACTCAAGCTCGCAGCGAGCCTCGACGGTCGGATTGCGACGAGGACCGGAGCATCGAAGTGGATCAGCTCGCCTCCGTCGCGGCGGCGGGTGCAACACATGCGGGCGCGGGCAGACGCCGTGCTCGTGGGGGTCGGTACCGTGCTGGCCGACGATCCGCGGCTCACTTGTCGGATCGCCGGCGCTCGGCAGCCGCTCCGTGTCGTGCTCGACCGCGGTCTGCGAACGCCGCCGCGCGCGCGTGTCGTCGCCGGCCGAGGGCACTGCCTCATCGTTGCGGCGCCGGGAGCCGACGCGAGGCGCCGCCGGGCCCTCGAGGATGCCGGTGCGGAGGTCGTCGAGATCGACTGCGGAAGGGCCGCCGGCTGGCGGCGGTTGCTGCGCGAGCTCGGGCGGCGGGAGGTCCTCGAGTTGCTGATCGAAGGCGGCGGCGAAGTGGCTGCTTCGGCGGTTCGGGCGCGCGTGGTCAACGAGGCGACGATCTTCTATAATCCGCGTTTGATCGGGGCCGACGGTGTTGCTTTGTTCGGGCGGTTGGGTGTTTCGGACCCCGGGCGGGCCGTGCGGGCGAAAACCTGCCGGATCGAGCACAGCGGCGACGATCTCATGTGGGTCGGTCGCTTCGTCCGATGAACGAGGAACAGCGGAAATACCAGGCGCTGATCGAGCGCGGCAGGAACGACCTCACGTCGGGCCGACTGGTCGTGCTCTACGATGCCGAGCGTCCCGAGCTCGGTGCGTACCTGTGCTGTTCCGGGCGCCGGGCGAGTGCCGCTGCGGTGAACTTCATGGTTCGTTTCGGGCGCGGATTGGTGTGCCTGGCGATGACCGAAGAGCGGATGCGTGCACTCGGGATTCCGTTGATGGTTCCAGGGGACGCGTTCCCGAGGCGGCCGACATTCGGCGCTTCGATCGAAGCGCGCACCGGGGTGACGACCGGTATCTCGGCGGCCGACCGCGCCCGCACCATCATGGTCGCAAGCGCCGACGGCGCCCGAGCCGAGGACATCGTGATGCCGGGCCACGTGTTTCCCGTTTTGGTTCACGCCGGCGGCGTACTTGGAAAACCCTCGCTGCCCGAGGCGGCGGTCGATCTGGCACGCATCTCCGGTGAGGGCGACTCGGCCGCGATGTGTGCGATTCTCGATGCGGAAGGGGGCATTGCTTGCTCGTCGGCCGTCGAGCGTCTCGCCGAAGAGCATGACCTGACCCTCATTCCACTCGCTGCGGTGGTTTCCGAGCGTCTGCGTCGTGACAGTGTCGTCGAGCGGATCGCCGAGAAGGACATCGACGTCGGGGTGGGGGGCGGCATCTTCCGGGCGATCGTCTACCGCAACGACTTCGACCGGCACGAGCACATGGCGCTCGTCGCCGGCGACCTGCGCGGCGAGCCGCCGCCGCTCGTGCGCGTCCACTCGCAGTGTCTAACGGGCGACGTCTTCGGGTCTCTCCGATGCGACTGCGGCGACCAGCTTGCGCTTGCCCTCGAGCGCATTGCACGGGAGGGCCGCGGTGCGGTCGTGTACATGCACCAGGAAGGGCGGGGCATCGGGCTGGCGAACAAGATTCGGGCGTACGCCCTGCAGGACTGCGGCCGTGACACGGTCGAGGCGAACCTCGAACTCGGATTTAAGGAAGACCTTAGAGATTATGGCATAACTGCCCAGATTCTAAAGGATCTCGGCGCGTCTGTCGTTCGGCTACTGACGAACAATCCGCAGAAGGTCGCCAGCCTGGCGCGCTACGGGATCGAAGTCGTCGAGCGGATTCCCATCCAGGCGACCCCGCATCGCGAAAACATCGCGTATCTGCGGACCAAGCGTGACAAGCTCGGCCATCTCATCGACCCCTTGCCGGAGGGAGAAAAGGAAGGCTCATGAGCGGCGTTCGTCTGGCGATCGTGGTGAGCCGCTTCAACCGGGCGGTGACCGACAACCTGCTCGAGGGGGCGCGGGAAGCGGCCGCTGCCAAGGGGGTGGAGCTGTCGGAGGATCAGATTTTCCCGGTGCCGGGGGCGTTCGAGGTTCCCGTGGTCGCGA
>CAZQYE010000293.1:0-3140 GCA_964597375.1 uncultured Myxococcales bacterium | reverse complement strand
TGATTCGCGCGGCGGCACAAGGCGCCGCCTTCGACCAAGAGGTCATGACCAGCTTTTACCGCGAGGACATCACCCAGCTTCCCGAATACGACTTCGTCGCCGACCAGTGTTACGCGCAGAGCGGCCTCGGGCCGGACGACATCGATGCGGCGATCATCTACGACGCGTTCACGTCGATCGTCTGGCTGCAGCTCGAGTCGTTCCGCTTCTGCAAGCACGGAGAAGCACACGAGTGGGTACAGGGCGGCACGCTCGACCTCGACGGCCGGCTGCCGACGAACACGCACGGCGGTCTGCTCAGTGAAGGCTATGTTCACGGCATCAACGGTCTGGCCGAAGGCGTGCGTATCATCCGCGGCACAGCCGTCAATCAGCCGCCGAAGAACGACCACGTACTGGTCACATCCGGGGCGAGCATGCCGACCGGAGCGACGATCCTGGGCAAACTTTCATGAACGGAGCGTCGCCACATCGGATCGGCAGCCAACTTGTCGAGGCAGTTGGCACGGCGGCCGGCTGCAAGCGGTCATGCGTCGGGCTCGTTTCCGATTCCGTCGCTGCGGAGCCGCCGCCCGGCGTGCTCCGAACACGGCGGGACGGCGGTCTCGTGAGGACCCGGCCTACCCGATGCCGCATGGGACCGGGTCCGGAGTGGTCCGGCATGTCTCGGGCCGTTGCTGCAAATGATTGGGCCTAGGAGGAAGGAATGAGCGATTCTTCGAAACAAGCAACTGCCGCGCCGCAACCGCGCCGCATGCGCCCGGTCCTCGGCAAGGACAACGGCTGGTGGTGGGAAAAGATCAACGAAGGACAGCTCACGATCCAGCGCTGCAAGGAGTGTGGCACCCTGCGGCATCCACCGCGGCCGATGTGCTGGAAGTGTCACTCGCTCGACTGGGACTACGTGGTCTCCAGCGGCAAGGGCAAGGTCTACAGCTACGTCGTCGTCCACCGGCCGAAGTTCCCCGGGTATGAGTACCCCCTGGTGGTAGCCGTGATCGAGCTGGAAGAAGGAACGCGCATCGTCTCGAACATCGTCGGCATCGACCCGAAACAGGTTCGCAGCGGGATGCCTGTCCAGGTGAGCATCGAGAAAGTCGACGATGAGCTGACGCTCCCGCTGTTTCGTCCGGCCAACTGAGGAGTCTGGCGATGCCCATTTCGATCAAAGACCAGTGCGCAATCGCCGGCATCGGCGCAACGGAGTTCTCGAAGAACTCCGGTCGCTCCGAGCTGCAACTGGCGCTCGAATGCGTGAAGTCGGCCATCGAAGATGCAGGGCTCACGGTGGCCGACATCGACGGCATGGTCACCTACTCGATCGACGGCAGCGACGAGATCGCGATCATGCGCGGACTCGGCAGCGAGAAACTACGCTTCTTCTCCCGTGTGCCCCACGGCATCGGCGGCGCCGTCGCACTCGTGCACCAGGCGGTGATGGCGATCGCCAGTGGCAGCGCCAACGCAGTCGCCTGCTATCGCGCGCTCAACGGGCACTCGGCGATCCAGCCCGACCCGACCGCCGTCGGTGGTCCGCTGTCGACCGACCAGATCCACTGGAGCTGGTACACGCCGTACGGACTGGTGAGCGGCCCGAGCTGGGCGGCTCTTTTCACCCGGCGATACATGGATGCGTACGGCGCCGGTGAGGACTCGCTCGCCGAAATCGCCGTGGCCATGCGCCGTCACGCCGCAAGCAACCCCCACGCAATCTTCTACGAGCAACCGCTTTCGCGGGCAGACTACGACGCCTCACCTTGGGCGGCCGAACCGCTGCGGGTGGCCGACTGCTGCCTCGACGTGGACGGCGGCTGCGCATTCATCGTGACCAGCACCGAGCGGGCGCGCGACTTGCCCCATCCGCCGGCCGTCATTCGCGCGGTCGCCCACGGCGCCGCCGCCGACCAGGAACTGATGACGAGCTTTTACCGCAGCGAGCTCGCCGAGATGCCTGAGTACGACGTGGTAGCGCGCGAGTGCTACCGCCAAAGCGGACTCGGCCCGGGCGACATCGACGTCGCCCTACTCTACGATGCGTTTTCCTCGATCGTCTGGTTCCAGCTCGAGTCGTTCGGCTTCTGTGGGCGCGGCGAGGCGCACGAGTTCGTCAAAAACGGTGCGCTCTCTGCCGGCGGCCGCTTGCCGACGAACACCCACGGCGGCCAGCTCGGCGAAGGACACCTCCAGGGCGTCAACTCGATCATCGAGTCCGTGCGGCTCGTCCGGGGTCAATCGGCCAACCAGCCGGACAAGTACGACCATATTTTGGTCTCATCCGGCTTCGGCGTGCCGACCAGCGCGATGATCGTTGGTCGAATCTGAAGCGCCGAAGTACGAGGGGCCGCGACGGCGTGCGCCGCGACCCCTCGCCCGGTCCTACTCGGTAGCGGATCGAACCTTCCCTACCCGCCGATCCCGCACATGCACATGGGGTCGAAACAGGCGTTGTCGAAGTTGATCCACTCCTGTGTGAGCAGCGTGTCGTAGTCGAGTAGGCACTGGTACTGCTCTTGGGTCGGACAGACGTCGGCCTGAACGCCGCACAGGCTTCCGCCGGGAGGCGTCGTGCATCCCTGGCAGGCAGCGGCGAGCGCGGCGTTTAGCGCCTGGCCATAGCACAGGCCGGTCTCCGTCTCGGTCTCGACCGTCTCGCCCGGCTGGGCACCGTCGCGGCTCTCGCCTTCGACCTCGGCCTCGACGCACGCCGTATCGTCGAAGACGGCAACGTAGCTCACCATCGAGCACTCGCCCGGTCCGAGCGGAGCATCGAGACAGACCTCGAACTCGTCTTCGTGTTTCTTGCCGCCGGCATTGCCCGGCTCGGTGCCGTCGCACGGGGCTCCGAACATGCCGCCGTCACGCGACGAGAACGCGGTTACGGTAAACGGCCCGAACGTCGATCCGATTCCGATCGGCTGCGAGCACGACACGTGGATCACCGTATCCTCGTTTGCCGCGTTCAGGATCAGATTGTTCGTATTGAATCGGCCGTCGCTGCGCGAGCCGGCGATCGAGAACACGTCGCCGTTGTTCAGCGTGCCGCTGTAGATGATCGCGCCCTTGTCGTCGACTGTCACGGGCGTGCCATCGTTGCCGTTGAACTGAAGCTCGAGATAAGTCACCCCGCCCTTGCACGGGCA
>CAZQYE010000292.1:0-3153 GCA_964597375.1 uncultured Myxococcales bacterium | reverse complement strand
CTCCGAGCGGGGGTGTCGGTTGCTGTTGCAAGTATTCGGTCAGTCCGGCGATCAGCCGATCGCGCAGCCGGCAGATCTCCCGGTGGACTTTCTTGGGTGTGGCTCCCGGCTTGAGGGCGAAGCCGCACGCACTCTCACGAGGCTCGGTTCCGGCGATGCTTGCCAAGACGGATTCGGCGTCCATCCCGAGATCGATCGAGCGCCCGAGTTCGATCAGTTCGGCGATGCTCAAGTTCGGAAAATGCCCGAATAGCCACAGTAGGTCATACAGATCTTTCTCGCTGCAGCGGCTTACCAGTGTTGCAGCCTTCATACGCAGCAGGGTTTCGAGGTCGGCGACCGTGATGCCTCCGCGAAGTGTAATGAAGTTTCCGGTGCGGAAGACGTGCTCATCTTCGACGACGTCGACGGTGAAGCGGTGCCCCTCGAGCTCGCAGAGCGTGCGGTAGTACTGTTGCGATCGCGATGTGTTGCTGAGCGTCGCGCCGATGGCCTCGAGGCTGCCCACGGCAAGCGTGCACGCCCGCATGGCCGTTTGGTCCCGCGCAAGCAGGTCGAGGGCGTCGGAGCGACGGTGTCCGGCATAAAACCCCGCAAGTGCGGTGCCGCCCACCAGGCCGCAATTGGTGACGCCTTGGGCGAACACGTGCCCGAGTGCAGCAAGCAGCGGCGGCGGCAAGACCCGTTCGGCTAACTCGATGCTTGGTTGCTGGCCACCTTCCATACCGCGTCGTACTTCTTGCGCAGCGCCGGCTCGATCCACCGGCGAAGGCGGGGATACTCGCGCCAAACCCACTTGCCGGCGATCTTGGCGGCTGCGAACAACCCATAGACTTGAATGAGGCGGGCTGCTGCGGCCGGCTCGCGGTCGATCAGGGCGGCGACGAAGCTGGGCAGGTCCGGGTAAAGCCGATCCCACAGCAAGGCGGCCTCGGCCGCTTTGCTCTCGCGCTCATCGCCGAGCAACGGCAAAGGCTCGAGCAGCGTTTCGAGCGGGACGTGCAGGCCGCGCGCGAGCCGGCGCGCGTGCTTGAGCTGTACGTTGACCTCACCGTGTTGCTGGAGCCACAGCGACACGGCCTGCCGGCTCACACCGGCAATCCGGGCCAGGTCGGACTGATTGAGCCCGCGCGCCCGAGCAACGGCCCTGAGGGTTTCTGCGTACATAGCCCATGGTGGCCCGGTTGGGGTCAGTTTGTCAAGCAGACTTGACAAGATCTGTGGCAGTCACGGCAAGCGCGGCGGGTCTGCCCTGCGGTACTCCGCTTCGGTCGGGGTCCGGGAGCCCGCTCCCTCGGCGACGCCCGGTATCACTACGCCGCCGCGCTCGTCCCCTCGAGGTCGCCGAGCACGCGCCGGGCGCCGTTGTATCCGGGGATCCCGGTCACTCCGGGCCCCGGGTGGCAGGCCGACCCGCACATGTAAAGACCGCCGATCGGCGTGCGGTAGTCCGAATAGCCGGCCACGGGCCGCCGGTTCCACATTTGTCCGGGATGAAGCAGTCCGTGGCAGAAGTCGCCGGCGGTAATGCCGAACGCCTTTTCGAAGTAGCGCTGCGTGAGAACCGCCCGGTCGACGATGATCTCCGGGAAGTTCGGAGCGAAACGCGCCATCTCGGCGATCACGCGGTCGGCCATGATGTTGGCCATGTCGCGGTGGCGATCCTCGGGAACCTCGCACGGGAAGTAGTGCGAGAAGAACGTGCAGGCGTGGTAGCCCTCGGGGGCCGCGGTCGGGTCGAGCAGGCTCGGAATGTGGTAGTAGCTGAGCGGGTGCTCGGGAATCTCGTTCTTGCGGTACTGCTGCCAGCAGCGGTTGACGTACTCGGGGGAGGGGATGTAGCTGGCGATCCAGCGCATGTCGCCCTCGTTGATGTAGGACATGTGGCCGGTGAACTCGGGCAGGCCGCTCAGCGTCAGGTGGATCTGGACGTAGCCGTTGCGGTAGTCGATCTCCCGTACCGAGTGAACGAAGTCGCTCGGGCAGTGCTCCTCGCCGACCAGATGCAAGAACGTCTTGTTCGCGTCGATGCTCGAGAGAACCACCCGAGCCGATAGCGTCCTTCCATCGCGCAGCTCCACGCCCACGGCGCGGCCGTCCTCGATGAGGATGCGCTTGACCTGCGCTTTGTAGATCACCTCGCCGCCGTGGGCTTCGAGGGCGCGCACCAGCGCTTTGGACAGGTTGCCGATGCCGCCCTTGACCATGCGGAAGCGGTTGGCGATGCCGCCCACCGTGTAGTGGTAGACCATCGACATGCCGGTGCCGGGCGAGTAGGGGCCCATGTGGGTGCCGTCGATCGTCATCGCGCACATCGAGCCCTGAATGCAGCGGTCCATCGACGGGTCGGGGAAGAACTTGCGGATGATGTCCATGCAGCTTCCGTAGAAGCACAGCGCGAGGTCTTCTCTGGTTTGCTCGTCGGGCGCCCGTGCGATCACTTGCTCGATCGGCTCGGGAGCGCGCTTCCAATACTCGCCGGCCACGGCGTTGAACCTCTGCATGAACTCGAACATCGCGGTCACCCGCGCGAACGTCTCGGGTCCGTGGTCGTTCATCAGATGGTTGGCCATCTCCATCTCGTCGTTGTAGGCGATGAACGGAACGTCGCCGGGCTCGCCGAACGAGTTGAACGAGGTGCGCGGCGTGATCACCTCGTAGCCGTACTTGTGCAGCTCGAGCGCCTGCTCCATTTCCTCCTGAAACAGAATCAGCGCCCACGCGCCCACGCTGTGGCGGAAGCCCTTGAACAGCTCCTTGGTCGCCGCCATCCCGCCCGGCTCGTTGGTCTGCTCGAGGCAGGCGACCTTGAGTCCGTTGCGGGCAAGCTCGCCGCCGGCGGCCAGCCCGTTGTGTCCCGCGCCAATGATGATCGCGTCGTAGTCGGCCATATCGTTATACTCCCGCTCGCTTGTCGTCCGTCGCTCTCGCGTTGCTCAGTGCTTGCGCTGTACGCCGTCTGCTCTGACGCTGGTCGGTGCTCGGCGCTGCTTGACCGGTCGGCTAGCTTCGATCGTTCCCCACGAATCCCCCATGGTCCCAAGCGCCATTGCCCGCGGTGCTCCTCGGCCCCGGGCGGCTGCGCGCCTGCTTGCCAGCGGCGCCATGGTCAGCGGCCACTTGCGTTGCTGCCGCTCAGCATGCCGATGAGCG
>CAZQYE010000291.1:1768-3159 GCA_964597375.1 uncultured Myxococcales bacterium | reverse complement strand
GCCGACGAGGTCGGTGACCCGCACGTGCTCGAGCTCAGAACCTACGTCAGCGGTGAGCTGCGCCAGCACTCCAACACGAGGAACCTGATCTTCGACTGTTACGCTCTGGTTGAGCTCTTATCGACGGTGTTCACCCTCGAGCCGGGCGACATCGTTTCGACCGGCACGCCGGCGGGCGTTGGCATGGCTGCCTCGCCGCAGCGCTTCTTGCGCCCGGGCGACGTGGTGCGCATCGAGATCGAGCGAATCGGCGTGCTCGAAAATCCGGTCATTGCTGAGGCGTAGGTGGGGTAGCATACCACCTGTCGGCCGGCCTCTGGACGGCAGGACGGCTGGCGGTCTATCTTATGACCGCCGGCCGGATGGCTGATAGCGTGCTGGCGGTTACTGGTATAACCGGTCGGCCGGCTGCCGCGTCGAAAGTCCGCGGGCAGCCGGGAGCACAGCGGTAACGGATCGGGCAGGGAAGCAAGGAAGGGCACATGCGCGAGAACATCGGACTGCTGCTTTCCAAACGGGCGACGCTGAGCGGTGAGCGCGAGGCCTACGTCGACGCCGGTGGCAGCGTGCGGCTTTCCTACGCCGAGCTTGCCGCGCGCTCGAACCAGATCGGGCGGGCGCTCGAAGGCTTGGGTGTGCATGCGGGTGACCGCGTGCTCCTGCTCGTTCGAAACCGCGTGGAGTTCGTCGAGACCTACTTCGCTGCCGCCCGCATCGGTGCAATCGTCGTGCCCGTCAACTGGCGGCTGGCGCCGGGCGAAATTGCCTTCATCGTAGAGGACAGCGGTGCCACCGTCGTGTTCTTCGATGCCGAGTTCGCGCCAGCCGTCGAGAAGGTGTCCGCGCAACTCGGTGCCAGCGCGCCGGTTGGGCACTGGGTCCGCGTGGGCGAGGGTGAAGGAGGACCGGCCGGTAGCCTCGAGTACGACCATCTGCGCGCCTCGGCCGGCAGCGGCGAGCCGGCGGTCGGTGCTTCGGGCGACGATCCGCTCTACATCATGTACACCTCGGGTACGACCGGACGGCCGAAGGGCGCCGTGCACACACACGCATCGGCGCTCTGGGCATGCATCACGATCCAGCAAACGCTCGACCTGCGCCACGGTGATCGGTACCTGATCGGCACGCCCCTGTTTCACGTAGCGGCCCTCACGCCGCTTACGACGAACGTTCACCGCGGGGCCACGAGCATCGTTATGAGCGCGTTCGATCCTGCGCTGAGCTGGGACGTCATCGAACAAGAGCACGTTACGAACATGCTGGCCGTGCCCGCTATGCTTGCGGCCATGCTCCCTTCGGCCAAGCAGGATCCAGTCGATTACTCGGCGCTACGCTGGATCATGACGGGAGCGGCGCCCGTCCCGCCCAAGTTGGTCGAGGCGTACGCCGAG
>CAZQYE010000291.1:0-1668 GCA_964597375.1 uncultured Myxococcales bacterium | reverse complement strand
CGCACTGGCGACATTGGGTTCTTCGACGAAGCCGGGATGCTGACGATCTGCGACCGCAAGAAGGACATGATCATCTCGGGCGGCGAGAACGTCTATCCGGCCGAGATCGAGGCGGTGCTGCTCGAACACCCGGCGGTGGCCGACGCGGCGGTGATCGGTGTGCCCGACGAGCGCTGGGGCGAGCGGCCGCTGGCCGTCGTCGTGCGGCGGAGCGAGGAGGTGACCGCCAAGGACTTGACTGCGTGGTGCCGCGAGCGCCTGGCGGCGTTCAAGGTTCCAAAGGCCGTCGAGTTCGCGACCGAAATACCTCGCAACCCCTCGGGCAAGATCCTAAAACGCGTGCTGCGCGAGCGGTACGCCGGCGGCTGACGCCGTTGTCGTTTCGTCTGCGGCGGAGACTCTGTGTCCCCGACTGGCGTGACTAGACAGCGGAGTTTGGGCCGGGGGTCCCTGCGTGTTGTCCCTCCGTCGATCCCGAAAACGTTGGTCGGCACCCCGAGGCTTGGTATCCTATGATGTACCGTGCCGGCGTCCGCCGTTTCCACCGAACGCGTGCTTTTACCTTTGGGGACCCCCGTTCAAGCCAAGAACGGAGGGGCGGTGGTGGCCGTGGTGGGGCTGGCGATGGTCATTGCCCCTTGGTGGTTCATGCCCTGGTCCGACGGCATCGCCGGCGTGTTTCTCGTCGTATGGAAGTCCATCATTTCCGCTGCGGGAGCGGCCTTCGTGGGGCTGGGTCTCGCCGTCGGTTGGACCCGGGTGGGGGCGGCCCTGGACCGCGATGCGGGCAAGCTTTTCTTACTGAGCCGCGTCTTGTTCTACACCTTCCGGACTGAATTGCCGGCTGCCGGCATTCGCCGCATTCGCTTGGTGGGCGGAGCCGTCCCCGGGAGCCGGGCGCCGGCGTACTTGGAACTCCACGTGGAGGGGAAGCAAAGACCCGTGCGCTGGGGATTTCCCCAGAGCGAGGACACGCTGCGCCTGGTCATCCAATGGATTCAAGAACGGGTCGATCTGCCGCCCGACGCGGTCCTCGGCCTGGCCGGGGATGAAGCTCCGCCTTTTCCGCTGGACGAGGAAGCCTCGAAAGCCTTCGACCTTCTCGCTGCCAGCCGGTTGATCAAGGCACAGTGGAACTCCGACGGCATCGGCGTGTTTTTCCCGCCGATGGGCTGGAAACCGTTGACCCTGGGAACGCTAGCCGGAGGCCTTTTCGCAACGGCCTTTCTGGGGTTTTTCGCCTACCGCATGCTCGAGCATCCGCATCGGCCGCCCCTCTGGATCTGGGCGGTGTTTGCCGTCATTCCTTTGCTCTTCTTCCTGGTTGCTTTTCACCTAGCCAAGAAAAGCCTGCGTATCACCGTCTCGGGAGGAGTACTGCGGGTGGAGCGCACCGGCCTCATCGGCCGCCGCCCGAAGATCTACACCGCCCACGACATTACCGATGTGGACGTCTTCCAAGACGTGTCCGTGGGAACCGGCAGCCGTCCGCAGACGATCCTAGTGGTCTTCGGCCGCGGCCGTATCCCCCTCGTCCGCCTGCAGCACCCCGCGTTGGACAGGCACCCCGAACAGTGGCGAGCCGTGGCGGCAGCGCTGCGAGCCTATCTCAGCCGCTGAGATCACAAGACCTCGTTTGCGCAACGGACCACGGGCGGCTGCGGAGCG
>CAZQYE010000290.1:0-3164 GCA_964597375.1 uncultured Myxococcales bacterium | reverse complement strand
AAGTGCGCGTGGTCAAGCAGGACCGGTCCGCCGACCTGTACCGGCGTTCGGGTGCGGCGATGCTCGAACAATTTCACCGCCGCCGTTTCTTGCCCGACCGTCTCGAGACGATCGCGAACGAGCACCACTTCCGCGTACGCGTGGGCGGGCGCCACGATTTTCAGGGGTTCATCGATCGCCTGGCGCGCGGCGACGACGGCATCGTACGTGTGATCGACTACAAGACCGGCTCGCGAACTCCGCGGACGTTCTCCGGGAAGGAAGCCGACCAGCTGCGCGCCTACGCTCTGGCGCTGTTCCTCGATACCGAGGAACGACAGCTCGAACTAGTGCTCGACTTTCTCCGCTCGGGCAAGGTCCTGCGCCAGCGCATCGACCGGGCCGATGCCCAAGAGGTGGAACGCGAGCTTGCCGAGCGCATCGACGCCGTGGAGGAATCGACGGTGTTTCCTCCCAAACCGGGCAACCTGTGCGCCTGGTGCGGGTACAACGACATCTGCGATGCATGGCAGCCGCGTGTGGGCCGTGCCGGCGTTGCGTGAGTCCCGGCTTGGGCGACGCACACGACTCGGCCCGCCCCGGTGCCAGGATCTGAACCGGGCCCGTGTTCGGTGAGGCGCCACGGTTGTTGAGCGGACGAGCCCCCGAACGTCCGAGCGCTGTCGGCGTTGCGGCTGCAGCGCAGAGGGACGGTTTTCGCTAGGCGCGTTCGCCTGCGAGCGCGATCATGACGGCGGCCGGATCCCAGTAACTCATCAGCGCTTCGATCTTGCCTTCGGCGTCGAACTCGAAGACCGAGATGCCCTCGAACGACGCCTGTCCGCCGTTGGTCCCGGTCGCTTCGGCGTGCCAATACACCGCTGCGCCGTTGCCGCCGCAGAAGGTGCGTTGCGGCCTGATGTCCAGGCGCGAGAAGGGCGCCGTGAGGACGTTCCATACTTCCTTGCGGCCGTCGGCGCCTTCGGCAGGAGCCGCTCCCACGGGGTCGTGGACCACGGCGGCTTCGGTAAAGGAGTCTTCCCAAGCCCGGTAGTCGCGCCTGCGGATGGACGCGAAATAGGCATCGACGGCGGCTGCCGCCGGCTCTTCCGGCGCGGACCTCACGAGTGCTTCAGTGCCCGCGCCCGGCGGGTTTTGCAACGCGGACCGGGCACGAGGGGCCTGTGCAGGTGCGTGTAGGAAAAATCGATGCAGGATAAGGAAATTCTGTGCGCATTCTTCGGATTTCTAGATTTGGTAAGGAAATCTGAAGCACACGTAAATCCATCGTGGGAACGCGCCCTTGCGCCGGACCATTGGCGGCGGCCCCGGCGGCCGGCCGCTGCGGCCCGCGGCCGGGACGCCGCAAAGCCAGAAACGACGGGATCTCGCGGCGGCCAGGGCGGTGGTAGAGCAGTCGTGGTTGGCAGCGGACCGGTCCCGGGGGCATCCTGGAGCCAACGAAGCGCACTTCTCCTTCAGCTACTCCGGCGCCTCGAGGCCACCGTGCCCGAGGCGCCGGAGTCGTTTTGCAACTGGTTCGGGCGGCGGCGGGCCGCCGGCCGAGACGAGCATCCCGCCAATGATGGCGTCCCCGGGCACCGCAGTCGGTCGGCCCGAGCGGCAGCGGATGCTCGGGCGGCCCGGACTCAGGAAAACGGCGGGGTCGGAATCGGGGGACTCGGCGCTTTGCTCGCGCCGACCCCTACCAGGGAGTAGCTGGGCCGGATCGGTCGGTCCTCTCCCGCGATGGGTTGCTGGCCGCCGCGCTACCGCTCGTTGAGCGACCAGTCATACTCGCTGTAGCGGATCGCGGGTGGCCCCGCCTGCCCCAGCTTCTGGGCGGCCTCGACCGGCCCAAAGCGCCGGAACCAGCCAACGACCCCGCCCTCATCTTGGAAGTCCTCGGAAAACCAGCGAAAAATGGGGGATAGCACGAGCGTGTTCGTGCTCGCGTCGTAACGGTTCTTGGCCCGGTCGGCCAGGAACCCGCGTGTTGCGGCGTCGAGCTGCTCGTCGAGCGTGGGGCCTTCGTAGGCCTCGCTCCTCAGTGGCGGGCAGCCGCGTGAGGCGCACACGACGGCGAAATGGACCCGCCGCTCGCCGTAGATCCCTCGGAGGATCCCATGCTCGACGTCGTCGAGTGAGAGGAGCGGCCGGCCCAACGACGGTGCCAAGTGCCCTAGCGGCATGAGCTTCAGCTTGAAGGGACCCCCGAGAGGCCGTTTCCACAGCGGGGTGACGTTCCAGATGCTCTCGACCGGGTAGTGATCGAGGATCATGGAGACCGTGTACGCGTTGTATGCGTTGATCCAGAAGGCGATGCGGTCGGACCGGCTCCAGCGAGCAAACGCTTCCCGTCTGGTTGCGGCCAGTTGGCGTAAATAGGCCTCGAGGCGCGGTTTGTCCGATGCCAGGCCGCGGTAATCGACGCGCCCGCCGCCGGCGTAGCGCTCGAGAAGCGCCGTCCACGCTCCGTGGCGCTCGACCGATGTCGGCGCCGTGGTGGCCTGAGGGAACTGGTCGCCGGGCGGCGGGCCCGCGTGGGCCGCTGAAACGGCCAGCAGGAAGACTGCAACCGGCGCTGCACGGAGCCGAGGACGTGAAATCAGGGGACGGTGCGTCCGTAAAGGAATGGTTTTCAGCATGGATTCAAATTTCTTCAGCGGACGGTGCCGCCGGCTGGGGCTATGGCGCACGCCTCTTGCGTCATGTACCTACGCACGGTCGATCGCGGCGTTACGCGGCCCCGGCACCCTGCCGGCCGGAAATAGTAAAAAGCTCGAATATTCGCGCTCGGCGATGGATCCAACGCAGTAGATGCGTTGCTCGAGGCCCAGTAGCCTTGCTGGGGGTTGTCATTCGGCGGGGCGTGCTTAGCTTGGCATCGTGTCCGTGAGGATACCTGAGACGATGAAACACGACGACGATCGTTCCCGTTGCGACGAAGAGGCTCAGCCGACCACCGCGCTGGCCGAGCGTGACGAGGCAGCTCTCGATCCAGTGAACCCGGATCCTGAACAGTTGCAGCGTCTCGCTACCGCACCGGCGCTGCAAGCGCTGTGGACAGCGGTGCTCCCGCTGGTGGGGGTCTTGCCTTCGCGGCCGGGGGAGTTTCCCGGCGTGTTCAAGGTCGAGCCGGGCCCGGAGAAGAACGAAGCGACGATTTTCATCGACATTCCCAA
>CAZQYE010000289.1:0-3188 GCA_964597375.1 uncultured Myxococcales bacterium | reverse complement strand
GCAGCCATCGTCTCAGCCGGCGTGCTGGCCGGTCACGCGACAGTCGCCGGCCCGTCCAACGCCGAGCCTGGCAAGAATCGACTCGGCGGGACAAAAACCGGTGAACGCCGACTGAATCAGGTTGGCTCCCACGAACACCGCCAGAAGGAGCCACCACGGGTTGACCCAATGCGCCAGAGCGATGCTCGTCAAGACGAGCGTGCCGGCAAGGATGCGGATTGCGCTTTCCATCTTCAGATCCTTCATGTCGCTTTTCTCCTCGTCCGCCGCAGTCGGGAAATTTCCGGGAGCGGCTTCAATTCGCTAGTTGACTAATTAGGTCTATGCGTATATAGTGAACCATGAAACGGAGGTTGTCAAGCGATGGTTTCAAGAAGGCGGCGCCACCAGCTCTCCCCCGAGGCCCTCGATATGGTTGCGGCACGCTTCCGGCTGCTCGGCGAACCGAGCCGCCTGGCGCTACTTTCGGCGCTGGAGGACGGCGAAAAAACGGTCTCCGACCTTGCCGAGATGATGGGGTGTACGCAGGCCAACGTCTCGCGCCACCTGCGCAGCCTGACCGAGGCGGGGATCCTCGGGCGCCGCAAGGAAGGTCTCTACGTTTACTACTTCATTGCCGATCCGAGCATCTTCGAGCTGTGCGACTTGGTCTGCGGCAGCCTCGAAAAGCGCCTCAGCGGCCAGGTGAAGGCGCTGGGCTGAAGCGCTGCCGGCGGATCAGAGCAGTGCAGCGGCCACCTGCGAGAGCATTGCGTTCTCGCCGTCGGCGATCGTCAGCGTAGCGGCGTCGCGGGCGAACATTTCGATCGGGTACTCCTTGCTGATGCCGTTACCGCCGTGAAGCTGCATGGCTAGGCCCGTCACTTCGACGGCGGCCCGGGTCGAGAACACCTTGGCTGCAATGGAGTGCTCGAGTGCGGGAGGCTCGCCCGACATGAGCCTGGTGAGATTGTAGACCCACGCGCCGCGCGAGAGCGCCCGTGATGCCTGCACGAGCGAGAACATCCGAAACAGCCGGTCGCGTACGGATTGGTGCTCGAAGATCGGCCGCCCGCCCTGAACCCGTTCCTTCGTGTAGGCGAGCGTGGCGTCGTACGCCGCGCGGGCAAGACCAGTGGTGACGCAGCTCACACCCGCGTTGAACGCCGCCAGGTGCGCGTCCATGTACATCCGGTATGCTTCGCGTTCGACGACCATCCAGCGCTTGGGGATCCGCACGTCGTCGAAGAACAGCTCTCCCTGCGGGAGCGATCGGGTGCCGTGTTTGTCCAGAGGCTTGCCACGCGAAACTCCCGGCAGGTCGAGCGGGAGAATGCACACGCCGCTGTCGGCGAACGTGCCGTCGGGGTCGAGCTGAACGTTGAGCATGGCGTGGGTGGCAATCGGTCCGTTGGAGACCCACGCGGACTTCTGGCCGCTGATGATGTAGTCGTCGCCGTCGCGCCGGGCCACCACCCCGGCGCGGGCCTTGACGTTGAGCTCGGGTCGCTGTGCGCCGAGCCAGTCCGAGCCGTGGTCGGGTTCGGTGATCGCCCAGCATCCGATGATCGAGCCGTCGCCGGAGCCATAGAACGGCGCTGCAAAATCGGCGATGGCCGACTCGCTCATCGCCGCTAGCGCCGTGTCGGCGTGCGTGGACGTGAGGAACAGCACCGCAGCGAGGCCGAAGCTACCCCACGCGAGTTCCTCGTAGACCAGGTGGCTGGTCAAAGGATCCGCTTCGAGGCCGCCAAGCGCCGCCGGTCCGCGAAGCCGCGTGTAGCCGAGCGAGGCGGCCTGCCGGACGACGTCGAACAGGGGCGAGCCTTCGGCCACGACGTCCTCGGGCCGCATGCGGTCGAGCTCGATGCCGGCGGGCCGCAGGACCTCGGCGGCGAACCGGTGCGCAGCCTCGCGCATTTCGTCTTGTTCCTTGGTGACGGACAGATCGTAGTCGACGTACAGCATGGCCGTGCCTCCTGACTGGACCACTGCTAGCGCGCCGGCCGAGCTAGGGCGAGCCCTCGGGGTGGAGAAACGAGTCAGCGCTTTGCCGGCGTCGCGAAGTTGGCGTGTCGTCGCGACGCCGGCCGGCCGCGAGCCAACGATGTGAGCGCCGCAGTCGCGACGGCGGGGCTCGGCTGAGATTTATCGGCCGCGAACCGCCGCGGAGCCTCGGCCGAACGCAGGCGCAAACATGTTGAGCCGCGCTCGTTGAGCGCCCGCCCGCGGCCGGGATCACTGCGCCGGCATGGCTCGGTGCCGCCGGCTCGGCTATCGTGAAAGGACGGACTGCACGTCGCCCGGCGATAGAGAGCCGGGGCAGGAGGCTCCAGCCATTTTGCGAGTCGAGAGCAAAAAGCGTGAGTTCCTCGTCGTCGGGGCGACGGGCCTCGTCGGTTCCGTGCTCAGGGACCAGCTCGGGGACCGCGCGGCGGGCACGTCGCGAAAAGGCGGTGGAGATCTGTTCGCTCTCGACATCACGGACGGCAACGCCGTACGGGAGGCGATCGAGGCGATGGCGCCGCGGGTCGTGGTGCTCGCGGCTGCGCTGACGGCCGTCGACGAGTGCGAGCGCGATCCGCAGGCATCTTGGGCCGTCAACGTCGGCGGTACGCAGAACGTGGCGGTGGCCTGCGCGCGGACCGGGGCGCGCCTCGTGTTCTTCTCGAGCGATTACGTGTTCGGAGAGGGCGGCCCGCACCCGATCACCGCCGATCCCGATCCGCTCAACGTATACGGCCGTCACAAACTCGAAGCCGAAAAGATCGTTCTGGCCGGGGTAGACGGGGCGCTGGTCGTGCGCACGTGCAACGTCTACGGCTACGTGCCCGGGGGCCGCAACTACGCCATGTCGGTTCTCGAGGCTCTGCGGGCCGGGCGGACGGTGCGCGCGGCATCCGACATGTTCGGTAATCCGACACCGGCGGCCGACCTAGCCCGTGCCGTGCTCGAGATCGTAGAGGCTGGCGGAAAGGGGGTGGCGCACTTGGCGGGCCCCGACCACGTGGACCGGGTAACCTGGGCTCGCCGCGTCGCAGCGGCCTTCGGTCTTGACGAAGGGCTCATCGAACCGATGTCGGTAGCCGATCTCGGCCAGCCGGCACGCCGGCCGCGCCGTGGAGGCCTTGATTCGTCGGCGACCTGCGCGGAGTTCGGCGTCCACCTTGGCGGACTCGACGAGGGATTGGCCCAGATGGCCGCCCGCG
>CAZQYE010000288.1:0-3189 GCA_964597375.1 uncultured Myxococcales bacterium | reverse complement strand
CTCGACGTTGTCGAGGCCGGCGAGATCCTGCTCCGTGAGGCGCTCGCCTCCCTGAAACGCGGAACTCGTCGTCACGATCGCTCCCGGCACCGCCGCATGCGCGCGGGTCGCCCCGAGGTCGTCCGCCGACCACAGCGTCGATCCGTCGCTGCTCTCGAGCCGCGCACGCACCCGCGTCGTCATCTCGTAGTCGAGAACTTCGTCGAACTCGTCGAACGCCACCGCTTCGATGCGCGTTTCCACCAGATCCACCGCAAGAACCGCATCCGCCTGTTCCCGGCTTGCGGCCACGCGGAAGCGCCCGTCCCGCCGCAGAGCACGCCGCAGCCCGTGGGCCAGGGCATCGGCCATTTCCGGGTCGTAACGCCCGCTTCCACGGACCTCGACGAATACGCTCCGAACCGGCCCGGCGCCGATCTGGTCCGGGCGCACCAGCGAGTACCCGCAGCCGACGAGCGCGGCGACGGGCATGACCACGAATAGGAGCAGCAAGCGCCTCATACCACGATGTTGACGATGCGGCCGGGGACCACCACCGTACGCTTCGGTTTCTTGCCGCCGAGTGCCGCCGCAACGCGCTCGTCGGCCAGTGCTAACTCGGCGACCGCCTCGCGGTCGAGATCGCTCGGCACCGTGATCCGCGACCGGACCTTGCCGTTGATCTGCACCGCAAGCTCGACCGTGTCTCGAACGAGCGCCTCTGCATCGTAATCGGGCCAGGGCATCTCCTCGAGCAACGGCGTGCCCACCGACTTCTCCCACAGCTCGCTCGTCACGTGGGGAACGAACGGAAACAGCAGCCGGAGAGCGGTCGTCAAAGCAAAGCCGAGTACCCGAGCGTCGGGATCGCCGCTACGGTAGTCGGCGATTCCATTGGTGAGCTCCATGACGGCGGCCACCGCGGTGTTGAACCTCATCCGCTCTCCAACGTCCCGCGTCACGCGGGCGATCGTTTCGTGAACGAGTGAGCGCATGCGCCGGCCGGCCTCGTCGAGCCCCTCGGTCCCCGGATCGTCGACTTGCAGCCCCTCCCCCGCCGTAACCACCATGCGCCACAGCCGAGCCAGGAACCGCGAGGCACCCTCGACGCCGCGATCGCTCCAGTCGAGGTCCTTTTCCGGAGGCGCAGCGAACATGGAAAACAGCCGGGCCGTGTCCGCACCATAACGCCGAATCAGATCGTCCGGATCGACCACGTTGCCGCGGGACTTGCTCATCTTGGCGCCGTCCTTGATCACCATCCCCTGCGTGAGCAGGCGCTCGAACGGTTCGGACAGCTCGATCCACCCGAGGTCGCGTAGGACGCGCGTGAAGAACCGGGCGTACAGCAAGTGCAGCACCGCATGCTCGACGCCGCCGATGTACTGGTCGACCGGCAGCCACCTGGCGATCTCGGCCTTGTCGAACGGCGCATCGTCGAGACGCGCACACGGAAATCGCAGGAAGTACCATGAGGACTCGACGAACGTGTCCATGGTGTCGGTCTCGCGCCGTGCAGGAGCTTGGCACTTCGGGCAGGTGGTGGAGACGAACTCCTCGAGCGCCGGCAACGGCGAACCTCCTCCCTCGAGAAGTTGTACGTCCACCGGCAGCACCACCGGAAGATCCTCGGCCGGCACTGGAACGATTCCGCAATCGTCGCAATACACCACCGGAATCGGAGCACCCCAATACCGCTGTCTGGAAATTCCCCAGTCGCGCAATCGGTAGTGTACGACCGACTTGCCGCGGCCTTCGCGCTCTAACTGCTCGGCGATCGCCCGCCGGGCCTCGGCGCTCCCCATCCCCGTGAAACGTCCGCTGTCGCGCAGCACACCGTCTTCCTCGAACGCGTGGTCGAGAGGCCCGGCGAGTGTCCCGCCGGGGGGATCGATCACCACGACGACCGGAATCTCGTAGCGCTGAGCGAATTCGAAATCCCGCTGGTCATGCGCTGGAACGGCCATCACAGCGCCAGTGCCGTATTCCATGAGCACGAAGTTGGCGAGGTAGACCGGCACGCGCGCGCCGTTGATCGGATTGATCGCGTGGCACCCGGTAAACACACCTTCTTTTCCCTCGGCACGCTCGATGGGGTCCTGGGCGCGAACGCGCTCGGCGAACGCCAGGACCTCCTGCTCACGGCCCCCTGCGCGCGCGAGTTTCTCAACCACCGGATGCTCCACCGCAACGCTGACGAACGTCGCCCCGAACAGAGTGTCCGCCCTGGTCGTGAACACTCTCAGCCGCTCGCCCGGCTCGACCAGGTCGAAATCGATCTCGACTCCCTCGCTGCGGCCGATCCAGTTCCGCTGCATCGTAACGACCTTCTCCGGCCACCCGGTGAGTGTGTCGAGACCGGCGAGCAGCTCCTCGGCGTACGCGGTGATGCGCAGGAACCATTGATCGAGTTCCTTCTGCGTGACCGGCCGGTGCCCGCGCCAACACTCGTCGCCGTTGACTTGTTCGTTGGCCAGCACGGTTCCGCAGGTGTCGCACCAGTTGACCTTGGCGCTCTTGCGGTAAGCGAGTCCCCGCTCGAGCATCTGCACGAAGAAGAGCTGTTCCCAGCGGTAGTACGACGGATCGCAGGTGGCGAGCTCGAGATCCCAGTCGTAGTCGAAGCCCATGCGCTGCAACTGTGCGCGCATCGTCGCAATGTTGTCGGCCGTCCACTTGGCCGGAGCGATTCCCCGGCTGATCGCCGCCTGCTCGGCGGGCAGTCCGAACGCATCCCAGCCCATGGGGTGAAGAACGTCCCACCCGCGGGCCGTCAGGAACCTCGCCAGCACGTCGCCGATCGTGTAGTTGCGCACGTGCCCCATGTGGATCCGGCCCGATGGATAGGGAAACATCTCGAGCAAGTAGAAGGGCCGGCGTTCCCCGCCGCCTCGTTCCCGCCTCGAGCGGCCGAGCCAACGTGCCTGCCACTTGGTTTCGATCGCCTCGGGATCGTAGTTTTTCTCCGTCGTCATCCGCTCGTCTCTCCAGCCGCCCGAACCCGGCGGGCCACCCGATCGAGCACCCCGTTGATGAAGGCCGGAGCCGCCTCGTCGGAGAACCGGCGCGCGATTTCGACGGCCTCGTCGATCACCACACTGACCGGGGTCTCCGGAAACGATAGCAGCTCGCACACGGCCATGCGCAATACGCAGAGGTCGATCCGCGCAATTCGGTCGACTCGCCAGTTCTGCGCCGCCTCGTCGATCA
>CAZQYE010000287.1:0-3198 GCA_964597375.1 uncultured Myxococcales bacterium | reverse complement strand
TGATCAGGTTGCCCGCGAGGCCGGGACATCCGCCGGCGCCGAAGGGCAGGTTGGTGCCGAAGTCTCCGCACGAGACGATCAGCAGTGCTGCGGCCGCGGCTGCGCTCAAAACGGTTACGGTTCTCTTGATCGTCATGGCAAGCTCCCCCTTATTTCAGAACGTGTAGCCAAAGCGCAGGCCTGCAAACACCGAATCGGTGCCGCTTGCGCCGAGCATGGAAGTCGCCACCGAAGTTCCGCCCGAGTTGGCGAGGAACGCTTCGGCGTCGAGGTGGTCGCTGGCGTGGCAAATCGCGCTCGCCGACCACACTACCTGGGTTCCGGTCAGGGCGCTTTCATCGGTGATCGAGTTGTCGCCGTTGAGCACCGCCATTGCGTCACCGGCGATCGAGAGCCGCTCGTTGACGTCGATGTACGCGCCGATCGTAGCACCGAGCAGCGTCCCGTAGCCCGCAACCGACTCGCCGTTGCTGTTCGTGAGACGGCTTGGGAAAAACGCCGTTTTCAGGGTTCCCTGCACTTGGACATTTTCCCGTGCATTCCATGCCACCGGAAGGGCGATCGACCACACGGTGCTGCTGTCCGGCGTGGAAACGCGGGTGGCCTTGATGATCGCCTTGCTGTTGCGGGTTTCGGCACCCAGCTGTAGGCCCACGGCTCCGTCTTCGTTCGACAGCAACGTCTTGGCCAAGGTGAATTCGAAGCCGTTCCAGCGGGAGACGACCATGTCGGTACCGAGCGTATCGTCGTTGTCCGCTTCGAATGAGTTGAACGCGACGCCGGCTTGGAACCCAGCGCCAATCCCGACTCTGGCCGACCCGGACCACGCAAGATCGCCGGACCCGAAGTAACGGCCTCCAACGCGGACGTTGAAGTGCCCGGCCTCGAGCGTGTAACTCGAAACGTTGTTCAAAGTAGCATCGATCGGGCTGGCCGCCCTTGCCGCTGCCGGCAACGCCGACAACGCGCAGGCTCCCAGAGCGAGCACGACGAACTTTCGCATGTAGCCCTCCTCTTGTTGACATCGGCCGGCGGGCCGAATCCCCTCACGTGTACGCCTTCGCCCGACGCGGGGCTCGAGCGAGGCGGCCACGGGCCACGATCGCCTCGTGATCTGAGGTGCCAGATCGCGTGCCCGCGACGCGTCATTTAGAGCACTTCGGCCACCTCCGCGCAAGTAAAATCGCAACGTTTGGCTTTCGCGCGGGCCGCCCGCTGTCGCGTCCGGTGAAGGCCCAGTCGGCAGGCGGGGGCCGCGTGTCGGGTTACAACGAGGCGTGGATCGGAGGCCGTCGGGACGCTCAGGCGGGTCTGGCTGCCCGGGCTTGCTCGCGTACAATGAGTCGCAGACGAGAAGCCGCCATGACGGACGATCGAAAGTCGATGAATCATCCGGTGCAGATACCGATCGATGGAACGCTCGATCTGCACCAGTTCGCGCCGGGTGACGTGAAAGTCGTGGTGACCGAGTATCTGCGGGCCTGCCGCGAGCAGGGCATTCTCGAGGTCCGAATCGTCCACGGCAAGGGGACCGGCACGCTGCGCCGCGGCGTTCTTGCGCTTCTCGACCGCCTGCCGGAGGTCGCAGGTTACCGCCAGGGAGGTCCGGGCGGGGGCGAGTGGGGCGCCGTCATCGTCCGCTTGCGGCCGCTTGCCGACTGAATTCTCCCGGCCCGCCGCCGTCGGCTTGCGGCCCCGGCGGTTTGGCGGCGGCGACTTCTGTGCTAAGAAGAAGTTCTGAAGGGCCTCTCCTGATCGGCGCACAGCTTCTGGGTACACTCCCTCCTGTTCGTGTTTTCCGTCCAGGCAGCCTTTCATCCCGGGCCGCGAGCCGAGTTCGCGGTGTTCCGGGGAAACAAACGAACACCGATGCGGGTGCTCGTGGCTCGATCGCGCGTGACGCGATTCTCCACCGGCTGCCGCAACGAACGGGAGGACCAACGTGTCAGCAAAGAAACTTTATGTAGGGAACATTCCATACTCGACGACGGAGGACGACCTGCGCAATCTGTTCGGCCAGCACGGCGCAGTGGAATCGGTCAACGTCGTGATGGATCGTGAGACCGGGCGATCGCGCGGTTTCGCATTCGTCGAGATGGACGCAGCCTCAGCGGACGCCGCGATGCAGGCGCTCGACGGGACCGACCTGTCCGGGCGTACGCTGCGCGTGAGCGAGGCGCATGACAGGCGCCGTTCGGGCGGCGGTCGTTTCGACCGCGGCCGCTAACCACGGCGGGGAGAACTTTTGATGCCAGAAGCAAGCAAGACCGTTTCAATCGAATACACCGTCTTTCTCGACGACGGATCGCAGGTAGACAGCAACGTGGGTGGAGAACCCCTGGTTTTCGAGTCGGGACAGAACCAGATTCTCCCCGCACTCGAGAAGGCCCTCGAAGGGCTCAGTCCGGGCGACACCACCCGGGTGAAGCTCAGTGCCGAAGAGGCCTACGGGCCGGTTCTCGAGGAGGCATTCCAGGAAGTGGCGACCTCGCTCATTCCCGAGCAGGCCAGGCACGCCGGTGCCGTGCTCGTCGCCGAGGACGAGTCGGGCCACCAACGGCAGGTTCGCGTCCACGAAGTCAACGGCGAGACGACCGTGATCGATCTCAACCATCCCCTGGCGGGGGAAGCCCTCACATTCGACGTCAAGGTCATTGAAGTGAGCTGATCTCCGAGCGACCGGGTGGGCGGCCGCAGCGCGGCCGTTCGCTCGGTCGCTGGATTTCACGCGCCGGCCGTGGAACACCGCCGTTGTGGTGTGGTGGTTGCGGTACCGGATCCGCAGGGCGCGGCGGGACGATCTGCCGCTGCTCGCTCTGATCGAGCGGGCGGCTGCGAGCCGCTTTGCGGCTATCGGTAGAACCGACGCTCTTGCGGTGACCACGCCGCCTGAGATCTTCGAAGCGAGGCAAGCCACAGGGCGCTTATGGGTTGCCGCGGAGCGGGGCCAGCGGCCGGTCGGGTTCGTGTTTGTGACGCTGATCGACGGGGCAGTGCACGTCGAGGAGCTCGATGTCCTGCCGGCACACGGACGGCGCGGCTTAGGCACATTGCTTACCTTGCGGGCGTGCCGTTGGGCGGCGACTGCCGGGGCACCCCGCGTGACGCTCTCGACGTACCGCTCGGTTCCATGGAACATGCCGTTTTACCGCCGGCTGGGCTTCGAAGAGCTGCCTGAGAGTAGCTGGACCCCGGGGC
>CAZQYE010000286.1:0-3233 GCA_964597375.1 uncultured Myxococcales bacterium | reverse complement strand
ACGCGGTAGCGGTCTTTGCCAAGTGTTGCGATCGAGGCACTGGGCGCAAGCTGCGGGACCCGCTCCAGCGGAGCGACGACACTCATCGCTGCGGGGGACATGAGCAGCGCTCGGCCGCCCGTGTCGGCAGCGATCACGAAGCGCTGAAGGCGGCCGTCCGCATCGAGCCGATCGCCATCGTGCATGACCGATAGAACGTCACTCCACAACAGCTTTGCCAGGAGGATCCGAGCGGGATCATCCGAACCCACCCGGACGGCCAGTGGCACAATTAGTCCCCCTGCTTCGGCGTCTTCTGTGAGCCGGCCGATCGCTGCGCCGTTTCCCTCCGCATAGGCGAGAAGGCCCAGGTAGCGATCGACGTCGCCCTCGGCCGCGTTCGACGAGGCGACAATTTCCCCTCCGGCGCCGACGAGATCGAGCGTCACGAGCGTGGGATGGTCACGAAGCTCATCGACCAGGACCTCGCTCGACACGTTTTTCCGCCCGGCGAACTCGTGCGCGATCGCCGTTACTTCCTCGAGCCGAGTGTTGAGGTGGGACGTGATACGGATGTCGTACTCGTGCGCCAGCGTTGTCAGGAACTGCACGCGCTGCGGAATCAGATAGGCTTTGAACGCCCAGTAACCGCCGGCAAGCAGGGCGAGCGTTGGAACGATCGTTGCCGAGGACATGAGCAGCGTGATCTGCCAGCGCATCGAGCGGGCGATCGCCTTGGGAATGAGCCGCCACCCGCTCCATGTGCGGTTGTGCGTTCTACCGGTTCGGTTCTCGCCGGCGGCATTTGGGGCTCGCGTCGTGCCGGCCAGCTCGTTGCCCCCGCAGGCGACGCCGCCCTGGGAATTCCGCTGTTCGGCCGTGCCGGGCGTGTCGGTTGCCTCCCGCGTCACAGCCGGTGTTTCACTGCCGTCGCGAACTACTTCGGGGGACTCGCTTGCATCGTGCATCATGAGACCCCCGGCTCACTCGGCGGCCTCGATCCGGGCGACGACCTTGAGCCCGGTGACGTCGCTTCCGGCGGGAAGGTAGGCCACTGCATTCGGCATCAAACCGACCAGGCGCCGTATCATGTCGGGCCGGCTTTGTTCGAGCGGGCGAAACACGTACGGCGACCCCCGTGGCCGCTGCCGCCGGGGACCGCTGTGGTAGACGCTGCGATAGAACGCGCGCCGTTCGGGTCGGTCTTCGGTGTAGTCGATCACCTGAACGCGCCGGCCATTGGGCCACTGGAGCATCTCGCCGCGGAAGATTCTCGCGATCTCATACGTGCTGAGTTCCCCCACTGGGTTGCTCGGGTGCACGACCACGAGCAGCCCCGGCGGGTCGGATGCCCGAGCGGCCGCCGCTCCGATGGATCCGACCCCCGTCCACAGCACGGCGGCCGCGATGAGCATTACCACGATTGCGGTACGTCCTTGCCGGGGCGCCTCGAGCGGACGGCTGCGCCGCTCTGCGAAGATCGAGCTGCGCCGGACGGCGAAGATCCGGTCGCGCCGCTCTGCGAAGATCGAGCTGCGCCGGACGGCGAAGATCCGGCTGCGCCGCGCTGCAAAAGTCCAGCCGCCTCGCACTGCAAGGGTCCAGCTCCGCCACGCTGCGAAGATCCGGCTGCGCCAGTGCGCGAAGATCCAGCTCCGCCGGACTGCGAAAAGCCGGCCACGCCGCGCTGCAAAGGTCCAGCTGCGCGGCGCTGCGAAGATCCGGCTGCTCCGGCGCGCGAAGATCCGGCCGCGCCGGTGCGGGAAGATCCGGCGGCCCCGACGCGTCGTGCCCGCGGCGCGGGTGCGCGTGGACAAAGCGGCGTCGCCATTGCGGGCGGCAGTCGTTTTGTTTTTCGATCCGTCCACTGCCACCTCAGAACGACGCTGCGACCGACGCCAGAATGCCGTCGGCATCCCCGTGTTCGAGCGCCTCACGGGCGGTCGTGTTGCGTTGCCACTCAAACTTGAGAACCAGGCTGTCGGCGGGACGCAGATTGACCCCGAGAGTGAGTCGTTCTTCGCGGTTGTCGCCGGTGCCGGCATCGCCGTCGTCGGCGATTTCTGCGAACCCCCAGCGCGCAACAGCCGTGAGCGTGGGATTGGTCATGTAGGCTCCGATCGCCCGGTCGAAAACTTGTGGCCAAAACGTAACGGACGGTTCCACGTAGAGGCCTTCCATGCGGCCGGGCGCGGCCACGCCTGTGTCGGTCAGGCCGTCATCGATGTCGAGCCGGGCGTACTCGCCGCGTACGCGCAGCGGTCCCCAGCGCAGGTCCCAATCCGTGCCGATCCCGGCGATGGCATCGTTGCCGTCGGGATCGTACTTGCCGTAGTAGCCGCTGACACCTACTTCGAGGTGCGAAGCCGAGACGGCGGCGATGCGTCCGACGAACGCCTTGTCGTCGTTGTTGTCTCCGCCGAGCGCTCCGCGGGCACTGCGCGAGGAGGTGTCCGACAGGCTGTCCGTTAGGCCGTTGATCGCGTAAAGCTCGTACTCGAGGCCGAACTCGTGTTCTCCATTCCAAAGGGGCAGGGGAGTCGAACCGGTCAGGCCGAGTGCCGTCTCGGACCACGAGGATGGAATCACCCGGCGGGCCATCAATGGGCGCGAGGTCAGGTCCTGAACCGTGTCGAAGTGGTCGGTACTGTAGCGCCCGAACGGGACCAGAATGACGCCGGCGCGAGGCCGCAGCCATGGCGCGATCGTGTACTCGAGCCACGCTTCCTCGATTTCCGTTTCTGCATGCGACCCGCTTCCCGGGCCGCCGGCTTCCAGTTCGATCTCCGAGCGGAAGGAAAGCCGCGGTGCCGGGGACGAGTCGATCAGCAGCTCGAGCGTAGCCAGTCCGAAGTCGGCAACCTCGCCGTCGAAGTCGGAAAACTCGACCGAGGCATAGCCGCTCAGCCGGCTGCTGCGGGCGAGGCGATCCAAAATACCCTGCTGCTGCGCTGCGGTGACGGCGGCCGTTGCCTCGACTGCGTCGACCCGGTCGGACAGATCGTCTGCGTTACCCCGCGGGGTCGAGCAATTGGGCCGGGCGCAGGCAGTGTGCGCCGTACCTTTGTCCGACGCCGTAGCAGTGCCGGCGCTGGCTTCCAGCCGTGCCTCGATCGCGCGCAACCGCGCGCTGAGTTGCTCGTTCTCGCGACGGGCCTTCGCCAGTTCGGCCGCCTGCGCAGCCACTTGCTTCTTGAGTGCCGAAAGCTCGGCATGCAGGTCGCCGGCGACCGCCGGAGCAGCCGCCGTGCTCA
>CAZQYE010000285.1:2106-3243 GCA_964597375.1 uncultured Myxococcales bacterium | reverse complement strand
TCTTCGAGCGTCGCCCCGCAACGAGGACAGTCGCCGAGCTCTTTTTCGCTGGCCTTGCGCTGCTGGCGCAGCTTTTCGATTTTTTCCCTGTCGAGTTCGGCGAAGTAACGGTCTTCATCGCCGCGCTGCTTGTCGCGCAGTTTTTCGCCCAGCCGATCCTTTTCGTCGTTCATGGTCGATTCTCTCCCGTCGGGTGTTCCGAGCTCACGCGTGCCTTCGCCTTTTCGAGCCGCGCCCGCAAGTGCTCGAGCAACCGGCGTACTCGCCTGCTCTCGGGCGCAATCACGCTAAGACCGGCGAGAATGAAAATCCATCCCTGAAGAATCGGCACGAAGCCGCCGATTACTCCGATCGCAAGCAAAAGGCCGCCGACCGACAGTCGCAGCACACGAATGGCATGGCGTCTCAATGGAGTTCAGGGCCTTCGCCCGCGGTCTCTCGGCCCCTCATCTAGCGGAACCCGGCGACCCGGACCGAGCCGGGCGCCTATTGTGGCGGCACGGGCGGGTCCCGTCAATGGGCTGGGCCGACTCACGCTCCCGGCGGCTCGGTTGCGCAGCGGCCGATCGTGCTTAGTTTTTGGGCAACCCGAACTAGGAGACCACACGAACCAATGGACAAGCCGCTCACCGAAAAAGCACGCGCTGCGATCAGCGAAGCGCAAGGTCAGGCGCTCGACCGCAACCACGCCACCCTCGAGCCCGAACACGTTCTGCTCGCCCTGGTGACGCAATCGGACGGGCTGGCCTCGAGCCTCGTGCGGCGGCTCGGACGTGAGCCGTCGGCTCTTGCGGCCAAGGCCGAACAGGCCCTCGATCGCTTACCGGTAGGCGCAGCGCCGGATCAAGAGCTCCGCGCGAGCACCCGCTTCGCCCGCATGATGCGTCAGGCGGGCAAGGCGATGGAGCGGCTTGGAGACGAGTACGTCAGCGTCGAGCACCTGCTGCTCGCGCTGACCGAAGACCGCGGCGAGGCGGGACGGATCCTCGCCGAGTTCGGAATCGATGCCAAGCAAGTGGAGGGCGCCATCGGCGAGCTGCGCCAAGGACAGCGCGTGACGAGCGAAAACCCCGAGGCGACGTACAACCCGCTCGAGCAGTACGGCCGCGACCTGACGGCCGAAGCGGCCGACGGGCG
>CAZQYE010000285.1:0-2006 GCA_964597375.1 uncultured Myxococcales bacterium | reverse complement strand
CGGCTCAAGGCGGTGCTCAAGGCGGTCCAGGAAGCCGAAGGTTCCATCATTCTGTTCATCGACGAGTTGCATACGGTGGTCGGCGCCGGCGCGGCCGAAGGCGCGATGGACGCGAGCAACCTGCTCAAGCCGATGCTCGCACGCGGCGAGCTCCACTGCATCGGCGCAACCACGATCAGCGAGTACCGCAAGCACATCGAAAAGGACGCGGCGCTCGAGCGGCGTTTCCAGCCGATCAAAGTCGATCCGCCGAGCGTCGCCGACACGGTCTCGATCCTGCGCGGTCTCAAGGAACGTTATGAGATTCACCACGGGGTGCGCATCAAGGACGCGGCGCTGGTGACGGCCGCCGTTTTGGCCGACCGCTACATTACCGATCGCTTCCTGCCGGACAAGGCGATCGACCTAGTCGACGAAGCAGCCGCGCGCCTGCGCACCGAGATGGACTCGATGCCGGCCGAGCTCGATGAGCTCAAGCGCCGGGTGATGCAGCTCGAAATCGAACGCGAAGGCCTCCGGCGCGAGACCGACGATGCCTCCAAGCGCCGCCTGGCCGAGCTCGAAGAGGAGCTGGCGGACCTCAAGGCCCGTTTCGACGAGCAAAAAGGACTGTGGGAAGTCGAGCGCGCCGAAGTACGCAAACTGCGCGAGCTCAAGAGTGAGATCGACAACATCCGCGTAGAGATCGAGCAAGCCGAGCGCGAGGCAGACTACGCGCGTGCGGCCGAGCTCAAGTACGGCCGCCTGGTCGAGCTCGAAAAACAAATCGCCGAAGCCGAGCGACACGCATCCGTGTCGTCGCACCGCCTGGTCCGCGAGGAAGTGTCCGAGGACGACATCGCCGAGGTCGTGGGTCGCTGGACGGGAATTCCGGTGGCGCGCCTGATGGAAGGCGAAGCCGAGCGCCTCGCGCACCTCCCCGAGCGCCTGCACGAGCGGGTCGTCGGCCAGGACGAAGCGGTGCAGGCGGTCTCCGATGCGATCCTGCGTTCGCGCTCGGGACTGAGCGACCCGAACCGGCCGGCGGGATCGTTCCTCTTCCTAGGACCAACGGGCGTGGGCAAGACCGAGCTGGCGAAAGCACTGGCCGAGCAACTGTTCGACGACGAGTCGGCGCTGATTCGAATCGACATGTCCGAGTACATGGAGAAGCACTCCGTGGCACGACTCATCGGTGCTCCTCCGGGGTATGTCGGTTACGAGGAAGGCGGCCAGCTCACCGAAGCGGTACGGCGCAAGCCTTACAGCGTGATCCTTCTCGACGAAATCGAAAAGGCGCACCACGACGTGTTCAACGTCCTGCTGCAGGTGCTCGACGACGGTCGCTTGACGGACGGGCAGGGCCGCACGGTCGATTTCACCAATGCCGTGGTTCTGATGACCTCGAACATCGGCAGCGCGGAGATTCTCGCGTTTCGCGACAGCAGCTCCGAGGAGACCTATCGCGAAATGCGCGAGCAGGTCATGGAGCTCGTGCGCCGCGAGTTCCGGCCCGAGTTTCTCAACCGGCTCGACGAGATCGTCGTGTTCCGCGGCCTGACGCGCGAGCAGCTGCGCGAGATCGTCGACAAGCAAGTCGCGCGCGTAGCGGCGCGCCTCGAGCGCCGCGAGATCCGACTCGAACTCACCGATGCTGCGCGCGATTACCTGGCGGAGGTGGGCTACGACCCGGTCTACGGTGCACGCCCGCTCAAGCGAGCGATTCAGCGTGAGCTCGAAACCGAGCTGGCCAAGCGCATCGTACGCGGCGAGATTTCCGACGGCGCGCGTGTGGTGGTCGGGGCCGGCGACCACGGCCTCGAGTTCGCGGTCGAAGTCGCCGCAGCGGCATGACCGCGCCTGCTGCCGAGCCTAACTTCGGAAATGGTAGATCACCGAGCCGACGGTGTAGTACACCGGGAAGAACAACGACCACATGGCCAGGGTCGGTGAGGGCTCGGGAAGGCGGGCGATCATGGGAATCGCCATGGCGGCCCACACCAGGCCAAGGGCGATCGTCGGCCCGC
>CAZQYE010000284.1:0-3252 GCA_964597375.1 uncultured Myxococcales bacterium | reverse complement strand
CTGTTCCTCGATGCCGCGGGCGGCGTCAAGAGTTTTCAAAAGATCAACGATGCGCACGGCGGGTTCACCGGCGTTCTCGACGCCGGGGACCAGTTCGGATGGTCGGTTGGGGCCGTGCGTGATTTGAACGGCGACGGTGTCGATGAGCTCGTCGTTGGTGCTCCCAACGACGACGATGGAGTCGTCAACGGCGGCGCGCTGTGGGTGCTGCTGATGAATACCGACGGTACCGTGAAGATCACGAGAAAAATCAGTGCGACGGCCGGTGGCTTCGCGGGACCGCTGCAGCCCGTAGACAATCTGGGCACGGCCGCCGTGATGGCTCGGGACGTGGACGGCGACGGTGTGGCAGACCTCGTCGGTGGTGCACGGCGCGACGACGGAGGCGGGATCGATCGAGGCGCCGTGTGGGTGTTGTTCCTCGACGGTGTCCCCGGTGCGTTCTGCGGCGACGGCGTCCTCGACCCGGGCGAGCAGTGCGACGACGGCAACAACGCCGATGGCGACTGCTGTTCTTCGGCTTGCACACTCGGCGTGCCGGGCAGCTCGTGCGCCGACGGTGATCTCTGCAACGGAGACGAGGTGTGCGACGGCGCCGGGAACTGCGTTCCGGGTACGCCGCTCGATTGCAACGACGGCGATCCGTGTACTCAGGACTCCTGCGATGCCGTGCTTGGTTGCCAGAGCGTAGCCGGGCCGGCTCCGGTATGCCTGACTGCCGGCAAGGCGGTTTTCGAGGTGGTCGACAAACCAAACGACGCCAGCGACAAGATCAAGTGGAAGTGGCGTAAGGGCGACGAGACGCTGCTCGCCGATTTGGGCGACCCAACGTCGACGACGACTTATGCGTTGTGCATCTACGACGACACGGCCTCGGTCACGAGCCTCGTGGGCAAGGTCGTAATTCCGCCTGGGGCCGCTTGGCAAGACAAGGGATCCAAGGGGTTCAAGTACCTCGATAAGCTCGCCGCGTCCGACGGTGCAAAACGCGCGACGTTGCGACCCGGCCCGGCCGGCAAGGCGAAAGTCGACGTGTTTGCGAAGGGCGTGAACGTTCCCATGCCTGCGCCTGCAGGCCCCGGCGTCTTTTTCAACCAGGACCCGAATGTCACGGTCCAGTTGCTCAACGACCTGGGCACCTGTTGGACGTCGGCCTTCACGGCACCACCGCTCAAGAACGACGCGACGAGGTTCAAGGACAAAGCTCTGCAGTAGGCGCAGATCTGTTGCCTCGGCCGGCCGGCCGAACCATTGTTGCAGTGCCGCGTCGTCCGACCAGAACGACGCCGCTGAGGTGTTGCCGTGAAACGATGGCTTTCCGACATGCTGCGGCGCCGGCCGTGGTGGATGAATGTTCTTCTCCTGTTCTGCGCGTTCATGACCTTCGTCTACGTTCCGTGGGACTTTTTCTGCAAGCCCGTGGCCGCAGACCAGGAAGCATGGTTCGGGCTACTGCTGCATGGGTGGGCGGCGAAGCTCACCGAGCCGATTCACTGGGCGATCTATGCCGCCGGCACGGTCGGCCTGTGGCGCATGCGAGGATGGATGTGGCCGTGGGCGGCGCTCTACGCGGGACAGGTGACGCTCGGGATGCTCGTGTGGACCGTCTGCTGGGCGGGGGGCTTCTCCGGCGTTGCCATGGGGTTGGCGGCTTCCGTTCCGTTCGTGTTGCTGACGCGTGCGCTGTGGAAGGCGCGCGAGCTGTTCGAGGCCATGCCCCCGAAGTTGAGCGAGCGGTACGGTCCCTGGGCCCTGGTGACGGGTGCGTCCGCCGGGATCGGAACCGCGTTCGTCCACGCGCTCGCACGTGACGGTGTGTCTTGCGTGCTGGTGGCCCGGCGAAAGGAGCGTCTCGATGAACTCGCCCGAACCCTCGGGGAACGCTATGGGGTCGAGTGCCGGGTGGTCGCGGCCGATCTGGCCGACGAGGGAGCGGTCGAGCAGATCGCCCGTGCAGTCGAAGATCTCGATCTTGCCATCCTGGTGAACAACGCCGGCTTCGGCGGGATCGGCCGCTTCGAAAAAATCTCGGGCGAACACCTCGCCGACATGGTCAAGGTGAACTGCCTAGCGCCGGTCACCCTGACCCACCGGTTGCTCCCTCGCTTGCGCGAGCGCGGTTGTGGTGCAGTGATCTTTACGGGTTCGATCGCTGGTCACATTCCGCTTCCTCTTCACGCAGTATACAGCGCCACCAAGAGCTTCGACCGGTTTCTCGGGGAGTCGCTGTGGGCCGAACTCCGAGACTCGGGCATCGACGTCTTGGTCGTCGAGCCCGGGCCGGTTGCAACGGAGTTTGCCGAGGTTGCCGGCGAAGTCCGCGACATGCCGGAGGCGCGGCCCGAGGAGGTGGTCGATACGGCATTGGACGCCCTCGGCACGCGTCCCTCGGTGGTTCACGGGTGGGGACTCTGGGCTGGCGCGTGGTTTCTCTCTCTGCTGCCGCGATCGCTGCTTACGTTCATCGACTGGAACTTTGCAGCGGCCGAGACGCCCGAGGAGATGCGCTGAGGATCGGCCGGCGACAGGGCGGTGGTGCGCGAACGCAGGCGGCCGATTGTGGGCCTTCCGAAGTGGGGGAGCTTGCCGGCCGGGACTTTGCGCCGCGTCCGCTGCGATTCTCTGGATCGTTTGCTCGTGGTATTCTGCGGCCCTGTCAGCGAAGAGCACCGAACCACATGGGAGAAAGACCGAGATGAGCAGCAAACCCAAGGTTTCGATCACATACTGCGGGCGTTGAAACTATCTGCCCCAGGCGACCAGTCTGGCCGCCGCCTTGTCGCGTGAACTCGGTGTCGAGGCCGAGCTGATCGAAGGAGACAAAGGGATTTTCGACGTCGAAGCGGACGGGAAGCTGATCTTTTCCAAGTTCAAGGAAGGACGGTTCCCCGAGGCCGAAGAAATCGTCTCGCTGCTTCGCGACTGAACTGAACAGCAATGCCGATCTTCGAATACCACTGCCTGCACTGCGACCATACGTTCGAAATGCTCGTTTCCAGACGCGAGGCCGAGGACCTGCGGTCGGCCGTGTGTCCGAGCTGCGGCCGCCGCGCCGGCGAGCGGCTCATGAGCGCGTTTGCCGTCGGCAGCTCGAGCGACGAACGCTGCGAGACGTGTCCGGGACACGACAGCGATTACTGCCGCTCGGGCTGCGAGCTCGACGACTGAGGGCCGGCCGCGTCGACTGCTTCCCTAAGCAAAGATAGATAGAAACGATCGCAGCCGGCTAGGAGCCGCATACCCGATCGAACA
>CAZQYE010000283.1:0-3253 GCA_964597375.1 uncultured Myxococcales bacterium | reverse complement strand
CCGCGAAGGTCTCGAGCGGCTGCTCGACTCCCTCGAGAGGGAAGCCGAACTCAGCACCCTCGGACGTTTCGTCGCGCGCGAGGACATCCTCGGGTACCTCACCAATCGCTTGCGTATTCTCGACTACCGCCGCCGCCACCCGGAGGTGGCGGACCGGCGCGTTAGGCGCCCGCTTTTCATTCTCGGCCTGCCACGCACGGGCACGACCGTGCTGTTCAACCTGCTCGCGCAAGATCCCGCCAACAGGGCACCGCTCGGGTGGGAAGTCGAAATGCCCTGCCCGCCCCCCGAGCCAATGACGTACCGGAGCGATGCGCGCATTCGCAAAGTACAGAAGCAGTTTGACCGGCTATACCGCCTGGAACCGAAGCTCGCACCAATCCACGTGATGGGGGCATTGCTCCCACAGGAGTGCGTTGCGATCACTGCGCACGAATTCCTGAGCGTCCAGTTTCATGTGATCTTCAACGTTCCCAGCTATCAAGAGTGGCTCGAGCAGCAGGACTTCGTGCGCGCGTACCGGTTCCACCGCTGGTTCCTGCAGCACCTCGCGGCGCGCATGCCCGAACGCCGCTGGATCCTGAAGAGTCCGGGCAACTTACCGGTCTTAGAAGATCTGCTGAAGGTCTATCCGGACGCGTGCATCGTGCACACGCATCGCGAGCCGCTCGAAGTTCTGCCGTCGCTCGCCAGTCTCTCCTATACGCTGCGGGGCCTCAGCTCCGACTCCGTCGATCCGGTCGAGGTCGGCCGGCAGCAGGCGGAGCTGTGGCAGCGTAACCTCTACCGGGCCCTCGACGCGCGCGAGCGCATGTCCGGAAAGGCCGAGCAATTCTTCGACGTTCGATTCACGGACATCGTGAGGAATCCGATCGCCGTCGTCGAACGCATTTACCGGCACTTCGGCTTCCACCTCGGAGACACGGCGAAACGGCGCATGCGGTGGTTCTTGCGGCGGAATCCTCGCGGCAAGCACGGCCAGCACCGCTACACGCTCGCTGATTTCGGTCTCGACGCAGACGAGATCACCAGTCGGTTTCATGCCTATCGCCGGCGTTTTGGGCTGGCCGAGGATCCGATCCCGACGCAAACGTCGTCGACCGGTTGACGAAAACTAGCGCCGTGCGAGAAACCAAGCGGCCGCGACCCGAGACCTAACGCACTTCTCCGAGCCACATTTCCTCTTCGTCGCGTTCGAGTTGCGTCGTGAGTCTGCGGGCGAAGTCTCGGGCCGACGTCTTTGCCAGTTGAACCTAACGGATCGTCGCAGTGTCGACCGACGGCGAAAATACCTCGATCATGCTGCGGGGGCCGTTCCCGAACTCGCAGCAACGCGCCGCGCCGGGGATGCACGAGGTGTAGAACGAGAGCTGCAGGACAGACCCGGCGTGCGGCTGCGGATCGACTCACGTCGTTCGCTGCGCTAATCGAAACGGGCCGTGGCAGAAACGTTGGGTAATCCCGTTCGTCCCCTCGAAGGCCTTCGCGTCGTCGACACTGCAGAAGAACGCGGTGAGCTCTGCGGGCGGCTCTTGTGCGATTTGGGAGCCGAGGTCGTCCGGGTGGAACCACCCGGCGGCTCCTCGTCGCGCCTCGTCGGCCCGCTCGCCGGCAATTCGGGAACGAGTCTTTCTTTCGCTTTAAGGAACGCCGGCAAACGCGGCGTTTGTTTGGACCTGCACGCGGAAGTCGACCGAGGCCGGTTTCTCGACCTACTGAGCCGAGCCGACGTTTGGCTCCATTCTCAACCCGGCATCGGCGACGATGTGCCCGAGCTCGAGCCGAACCGCGTTCTCGAGCGTGCTCCTCACCTCATCGTCGCTGTGATGTCCGACTTCGGGCTCACCGGACCGCACTGCAAGTATCTCGGCAGCGACATGATCGCCGTAGCGACCGGCGGCATGTTGTATCGCTCCGGCGCACCGGAAAAGCCGCCCGTCGCCATCCCCGGATCTCTCGGCTACGACACGCTGGCGGTTTCCGCTGCGGTGGGGTCAATCTTGGCAGTGATGGAAAGGAACGTGAGCGGCCGCGGCCAGATCCTCGACGTCTCCGCGCAGGAAGCCGTCGCAAATCTCGCCGATTGGAGCGTTCCCCTCTACTCCACGCTCGGAATCTATCAGCACCGGGAGGGCGCCGGCAGCTATCCGATATACCGCTGCCGGGATGGCTGGGTCCGGATGCTGATCTTCTCGAAGAAACAATGGCACACCGTGCTCGACTGGATTGGACGGCCGGAGCCGCTGCTCGATCCTGCTCTCGAGGAGTACTGGGGCCGCTTCGCAGCGCGCCCGCTGATCGACGAACACCTAGGCCGTTTCTTTCAAGACTGGACGAAGATCGAGGCAGCCGCCGAGGCTCAACGCCGCGGATTGGCAGCAACTCCCCTCTTGACGGCGGCCGAAGCGATCGACAACCCGCACACGCGTGCACGCGCAGGATTCGTCCGGCGGGAAATCGTCAAGGGAGTGACGGCGGCCGTTCCCGCGGGATTCTTCATCATCGACGGCGTCCGGGTCGGACCGCGCGGCCGAGCTCCCGAGCCGGGCGAGCACAACGACGAGCCTTTTGCGAGCGAGCCGGCGATGTCGACGCTGCCGGAATCTGGCAACGATCTGCCTGCAGGCAACCCCGCCGCGGCGGCACCGGCAGGCGGTGCGGCCGCATCGGCCGGGCGCGCCGGAGACAGGCGCCAGCCGCAGGACGCGGGCGCGCGCAGCACGGTTGGTTCCGCGCTGCCGTTCGAGGGCGTCTTCGCCGTCGATCTGGGAGTCGGCGTGGCCGGTCCCGAAGTAGGCCGGTTGCTCGTCGAATACGGAGCCGAAGTCGTCAAGGTAGAGTCGAGCACGGCTCCCGACTTCGTGCGTACCGTCATCCCCGGACCGGTGAACGCACCGTTCACTTCGTCGAATCGGGGCAAGAAGAGCCTCGGCGTGAATCTCAAGACCGAAGAAGGCTGCCGGCTCGTCCGCCGCTTGATCGCCCAGGCGGACGTCATGATCGAGAACAGCGGCGCCGGCGTTCTATCGCGCCTCGGGCTCGACCCTCTGCAGCTGCGGCAGGACAACCCGCGACTGATCGTCTTCTCCACCCGCCTGCTTGGATCGGAAGGCCCGTGGAAGGACTGGATCGGATACGGTCCCAACGCTCACGCCGTCAGCGGGTTGCAGTATCTGTGGAACTACCCCGAGGACGTCGATCGACCGGCCGGCTCGACGAACATTCACCCGGACCATTACACCGGCCGGCTCGG
>CAZQYE010000282.1:0-3256 GCA_964597375.1 uncultured Myxococcales bacterium | reverse complement strand
AGTGTGTGTCCGGCGTTGTTGCCGCCTTGAAAGCGGACGACCACGTCCGCCTCGGCCGAAAGCAGGTCGACGATCTTCCCCTTGCCTTCATCGCCCCACTGCAGGCCGACGACGACGGCACTCTTGACCGCGGCGCTCACCGCTAGCCCAGATAGACCGTATCGGCGCCGGTGATGTCGGGCAGCGCGCGCAGCTCCTCGAGCTGCTTGGGCTCGAGCGGGGAATCGATGTGTACGAACTGCATGGCATCGCCGCCGATGCGACCGAGCTCGAGGCCCGCAATGTTCACGCCTTGCTCGGCGAGGAATGTGCCGACCCGGCCGACGACCCCGCGGACGTCCCGGTTGCGTACCACCAGGATGTGTCCTTCCGGTACCGCTTCGAAGTGGAAATCGTCGAAGCGCACCAAGCGGATGATGTCGCGCCCGAACACCGCCCCCTCGATGCGGTGATGGCCCCCGGGCCCGGAGAATTCGACCTTCAGAGCATTACTGAATCCGGCCGACTTGCGACTGCGGACGTCGACGACCTTGATGCCTCGCTCTTGCGCGAGAATCGGGGCGTTGACGACGTTGACGGGCGGCTCCATCACCCACGAGAGCAACCCTTTGAGCACCGCTGCGTTGACCGGCCGGGGATCGATTTCGGCCGCCTCGCCCTGGTATTCGATCCGCACTTCGCTCGGAATTCGTTCGGCGAGCTGAGCGTGCAGGCTGCCGATCTTCTCGCCCAGCGTCACGTACGGCAGGAGGACCTGCGCCTGCTCCGGCGCGACCGAAGGGACGTTGACGGCGTTCGTGACTACACCGTGGAGGAGGTAGTCACGCACTTGCTCGGCGATGCCGATCGCGACGTTGAGTTGGGCCTCGCCGGTGCTCGCGCCTAGATGCGGGGTCGCGACGACCTTGGGCGAACCGACCAGGGGGTGATCGGCGCCCGGGGGTTCTTGCTCGTAGACGTCGAGCGCCGCCCCGGCGACTTTGCCCGATTCGAGGGCGCGCGCCAGCGCCGCCTCGTCGATGATGCCGCCGCGCGCGCAGTTGATCACCCGCACACCGGGACGCATCTTGGCGAACGCCTCGTCGCCGACGAGGCCGCGGGTATCTTCGGTGAGCGGCGTGTGCACGCTGATGAAATCGGCCCGCTCGTACAGCTCGTCGAGAGACACGAGCTCGATTCCCAGCTTCGCGGCCGCTTCTTCGGTAATGAACGGATCGTGCGCGATCACTTTCATTTTGAGACCGCGCGCGCGGTCGGCCACGATCGAACCGATGTTTCCGATCCCGATGATGCCGAGCGTCTTCCGGCATACTTCGGTGCCGACGAAGTCGCTGCGGCGCCACTCGCCCGCGCGCAACGACGCGTTCGCCTGAGGAATGTGCCGTGCCAGGGCCAGCATCAGCGAGATCGTGTGCTCGGCCGTGGTGACGTTGTTGCCGCCGGGCGTGTTCATCACCACGATGCCGCGCTTGCTCGCCGCATCGACGTCGACGTTGTCCACGCCGATTCCCGCGCGGCCGATCACCTTGAGCGCCTCGCCCGCTTCGATCACCTCGGCCGTGACTTTCGTCCCGCTGCGTACGATCAGAGCGTCGTAGGCCCCGATTTCACGCAGCAACTCGTCGGCCGGCATGCCCGGCCGGTGGTCGACCTCGATCCCCTCGGCTTGTTCGAGAATGGCGAGACCTTGCTCGGAGAGTTTGTCGGAAACCAAGACGCGGTAGCTCACCTACTGTTCCCCCTGGTAGATTTCGGCCAGAATCGGCTGCGCAGCCGCACAACCCCGCCCGCGCTCGACGGGCGCCCCGAAGTGGGCGAGCGCCATTTCGAGCGCCGCCAAGCCGACGATCACGTCGAACGTATCGGCGTAGCCGATGTGCGCCAAGCGCACGATCTTGCCTTTGAGCTTGGCCTGGCCGCCGGCCACCGTCACGCCCATCACGTCGCGCAGGTACTTCGTGAACTTTCCGCCGTCGATCCCCTCGGGCAGCCACACGCCGGTAGCCGCCGGACTCGGCGAATCCGGCGCAAGAAGCCTGAGCCCGAGCGCGGTAACGCCGGCACGCGCCGCCCGCGCTAGAATGTCGTGACGCCGGTAGACCTCGGCAAAGCCGCCCCCTTCCTCGATCAGCTCGTAGACACGCCGCAAACCGACGATCATGGATACGGCGGGCGTGTACGCCGACGTGTCCTTGGCCAGGTTGTCCCGCTCTTTCGCCAGATCGAAATAGTAGCGCGGAAGGTCCGAGCTGCGGTTGAACTCCCAAGCCTTCTCGCTGAGCGCCACGAGAGCCAACCCCGGCGGCAGCATCAGGGCCTTTTGCGACCCGGTGACGAGAACGTCGATGCCGGTGGCGTCCATCGGCATGTCGACGACACCGACCGATGTGATCCCGTCGACGATCAGAAGGCATTCGCGATCACGCGTGAGAGCGGCCAACTCGGCCACCGGGTGGAGCACGGTCGTCGAGGTCTCGCTGGCCTGGACGAGAACCGCGCGCGCCTCGGGATGCTGCTCGAGCGCACGCTTGACGTCGTCGGGATCGACCGCTCGACCCCACTCGACGTCGATCGCCGTGACTTCGAGCCCCATCGTCGATGCGATCTCGGCCCACCGTTCTCCGAACTTCCCGCCGCGCACGACGATCACTCGGTCGCCCCGCCGCAGGGTGTTGGCCACGGCCGCCTCCATACCGCCGGTACCGGTGGCGGCGAGCATCAGGACCGGCTGCTCGGTGCCGAACAGCCGGCGCGAGCCCTCGGCGGCCTCTCGAAAGACCGCGCTGAACTGAGGAGTACGGTGGTGGATGATCGGCGCCGCCATGGCAAGCAACACCTCTGGCGGAACCGGCGTAGGTCCTGGAGCTAGCAAGTGTCGTTTTCTCATCTCGTTCCTGATCGAATTCTGCATTCAGTCGGTGGGCGAATTTGGCCCCGGTTGGCGGCGCGGTGGCAGAATTCAGCCTGCCCGTGTATTCCCGGCTACAATGGATGTCAAGGAGACAGGCGTGCGTCATCCAAGCAGTTTGATCCGCCACCGCCGGACATGGGCTCTCGCGCTCGCCGTTTGCCTGGCGGGCGCCCAGGCCGCCGGCGGCGCCGAGGTCAGCGACCCGTACGTCGAAGGGCTCATCCGAGCATTCGAGAGCGGGCAGCATGAAGCCAAGCCGCTCACGCTGCGCGAGGCGATCACCGCCGCAGTCGAAAACAACCCGGGAATCCGCGCGGCGCGCCTCGTTCCGAGCCAGGACCGCCT